>NZ_JBHUCN010000005.1:242451-253490 GCF_042677725.1 Rothia amarae | reverse complement strand
TGAGCCCGGTTGTACGCTTGTTGTGCAACGGTTCTTCCGGTTTGGCTTGAGGTTATTTGTGATGATTTAATGCTCATTTTTGCCTTCGGTGGGATCGTTGTCTAGTTGGTGGGTTTTACCCCTTATGAATAAGCCTCGGTGCAGGTTAGCTATATCGGTTGATTCTCAGCTTGAGCAGTTACTTCTATTGTCCGACTTAGGTGGTGTTGATGTTAACGGCGGTCATCTTGGACGCGCTGGCATTCATCATAAATTTCTGGCGACCATCTGCTTGCTGAGTTCAAAGAACTTTTAATAGGCCAATAGTATCAGTATCCTTCGGGGTAAATCTCTGCATGAAATCATCTGTATTACCTTTGAACGTCCTAGCTGGTAAAGGGAGCCCGATATGAGAACCTCCCACTCACTAGAATCAATGAATGACGTGTAATACGATAATTACATGACAGTAGAAACAAAACCCCGTAAGGGATTTACCTTCCGCCCCTCAAATGACGTTCGGGAACGCCTGGAAGAGCTCTCCCGACAAACCAATCGACCTGTATCTTTTTATATCAATACCCTCTTGGAAGAGCATCTAGCAGAGATGGAGCACGCCTTTGCTCTCAAAGCTGATGCTGAAGCGGCACGATCAGGCAAAATCAAGACGTATAACCTGGCAGAGGCACGGGCAGAACTAGGACTATGAGTGGTACTTGGTCCTTAGAACTGACCCCCAGAGTTCTTAAGCAATTAAAGAAGCTAGATAAACCGGTTGCTCACCGGGTATTAGATGAGTTGGAAAAGCTAGTCGTTTCTGAGTATCCGCAGAGCCACTGTAAGGCGTTGACTGGTAACTATTCAGGGTTGTGGCGTTATCGCGTAGGGTCATATCGGGTCATTTTAGATATTGATCAGGGGAAATTGGTGTTGCTGGCTCTAGAGGTCGGGCATCGCTCTACTATCTATCGCTAGAAAGAACGGCAATAACAACTTAGCCATAGCTCACTGCCGTCAGCGGAGAAGAACTGATGTGAACATCGAAGAACGCCACCTGGATGCCCCCAATCTGAACTGTACGGTAGGGTCCAAACTAGCGAGTCATAGATGAGTAATCCTTAGTTGAGGCACCACTACGACGTCAGCACTGCGTGAATATCCCCATGCGCACGTGCACCTTCATCTTTTCGAGTGCTAGATGACTGCACCGTGAAACCTGCCTCCTGTAGTCGGGTACGCATGAAATCTATGGGATAAAACCAGCCTTGGGCTATCGCGTGATTAAAGGGCAGGACGTCCTCACCAGTAAAAAACCCCATCAGCAGGCTCCCGCCAGGGGAGAGAGCCTTTGCGATGAAAGATAATTCCTCATCCAGGTGCTCTGGGGCAGTGTGAATAAGCGAGTACCAGGTGAGGATTCCATTAAAGTGTGCCGGAGGTAAATCGCGTGCTGTCCCGGTGTGAAAGTTCAAATGGGAGAATCTGTTAGAGGCAATATCTACGAATTCATGGCTAGGGTCGTAACCCACTACAGATGCACCTGTTTCGTGGAGAAATTGTGTCCAGTGCCCCGGGCCACATCCCAAGTCGCAGATGCTTCCGTGAACATCGGTGGCCCACTGGCTGATTCTGCTCTGGTCAATCGGTGAGGTGGAGTTGATGTTCCCTAGTATGTTTGTGTAGGCGGTTGCTCGTTGGTTATAAGCGTCGGTGGTTCTTTCTAGAGGGGTGGTTCGGTGGGGCATAGAAGTCACTCTATTTCATCCCTCGGGTTCGTGGGTCTTTCATAGTGTAAAACGCTAGGTAAGGTGTTAGGACTTTTGTGTGGAGGGCGCTTTCACTCCCGCGTAGATACCTCCAAGAATTGCTAAACACCCCAGAACCTGCACAAACGAGAGCACCTCACCGACTAGCGCTGTTCCTAAGACAAGCCCTGTTAAAGGATTCAACAATCCAATAATGCTGACAGTACTGGCAGGTAGTCGTGTGACTCCGGTAAACCAGCAGATATAAGCGAGAATGCTGGCGAAGAAGATGATATAGGCGAAAGCTGCCGTGGTGCTCATGGATGGGGTGGGCATTATTCCCTCTGTCAGTAATGCGATGGGCGCAGTGATCATCCCGCCGATGGTGAGTTGCCATGCGGTGAAAGTGGTGGCGTCCACCGGTGGTTTCCAGCGACGGGTGAGGATGAATCCTAAGGCGGAGGAGATCATGCCGGCTCCAGCGGCAAGAAGCCCGATGGGGTCTAGTTGCCCTGTTGTTCCACCTAGCAGGGTGAATACTCCCAGTAGTCCGAGGAATCCTCCGCTGATGGTTCGGGGTGTTATTTTTTCGTTCAGGAGCAGGTGGGCCATGGTCATGGTGGCTATGGGGGAGAGGGCCATGATCATGGAGGCGATGCTGCTGGGTAGTTTGCTTCCGGAGATGTAGACCAGGATGAAGAAGCCTGAGATGGTGAGAGTGCTGATGATAAGTGTTCTAATCCACCATATGCCGTGGGGGAGTTTTCTGGTGATGGCTAGGAGGATGAGCCCCATATGATTGGTGCGCCCATATTGTGTTGGTGGGGGCCTTGAGACATACCGGGGCGGGCCGGTTACTTACGCTTCTAGTTTGACCTGTTGTGATGGCGTCTGTGTAGTGCGCTTACAAGGTAACGGGATGAGTTCAATCCACCAGAGCAGAGGGAGAAATATCTGTCTTGATACTCTTTCTCACAGCTTTCAGTTCATTATTAGGGGTGAGTAATAGGCTAGTAGATATGAACAAGAATATCTTCAGCTTCAATCTATCCCCCTCTAAGTTGCAGAATCTCATTGAAGTCTTAGATGCCTATAACCGGGACTTGTTGCTCAACGAGGAAGCTACACTTTCATGGAGTGTGTCCTCGACTTATCTCTCTGATCCCAAAGGAGATCAGTTAGCGCGTTGGGAAGTTCTAAAAGTAGAGGTCTATACTTCCAGCACCGAGATATTCGATATCATAAGGAACCATGATTTCTCAGATAATCCTGAGTGGCGGTTCCCTCGTAATCTACTGATTGGGTATTCGTTTGCCTCGATGCGTCAAAATGGTACTTATTCTTACATCTCCGAGAAGGATGACCCTGATCGTTCCACGATGAATGAAGTACTTAACGCTACAGTCAATAAGGACAACCCTGACCGTGATCGCCTCACCCCCCACGAGGGGGATAACATTCAGACTCGTGGTCTTCTAGCATGGGTACGGAAACTGGATAACTCCACCGACTACAACAGGGCACTCAAACGAGTAGTCTCCTCTGATTACGTCTCCTACAGGGGCGCAAAAATGCTAATCTCCGCTACAGGCGCGCACCAGCAGCGTGTAAGAGAGCGCGTTCAAAAGCAAGCTCGTATCAAAGCGAATGAGAAAAGCGACACCACCAAAACCGGCTCCTACGTGCCCAGCAAAACTAGCGCGGGGACGAACATGGCAACCGGTTCCTGGCTAGGGTCTGTAGGAAAACAAATCGCTGTATCGTTCAAAGTCATCGAATCACGGTGGGTAGAGAATAAATACAGCGAATGGGGCGACTCTGTGATGATCGTCGGTGAAGATATTCTAGGCAACCGTATCCGATTCTTCTACGCTGACTCTGCCACCCCAAAAGAGGGCATCTGGCTCAACGCCAGTGGAACCGTCAAAGAACACCGGGTAGTAGGAGGACGAAAAGAAACCCTCCTCGCCCGAGCGAGATGCTGGTTCTAAACCTTATCAAGGTAGATTCTTACCTAGTTTAAATAAGCCTTATAGGTATCGAGTTCTAGATTCCCAAGAGGGTGTTGGTGCCGGTTCCTTGGAGAAGATAATTCTGCTCGTCAAGTAGCTGAAATTCTAGTGGGAACTATCAGCGAGAATAGTTACACCGATAAACTAAAAATTTTTCGAAATCTTGGGCCCGAACTTATCGCTGACCTTTCAAGCAAAGGAGAGATCCCAGAAACACGCGAATAACAGTTACGAAGACATTGAGTATAATTGCTTTCTCTTTACTTCTGACTGAAGCTCTGATGGTCTTAACGGTAGCAATGGAGGAACGTAATTTACTGCTCGCTTTAGGTGCGGCAGTATTTTTAGTTGTTACAGCGATCTTGATGCCTCTTAACGCTAAGGAAAACTGATAGAGCGATATGATTTGAGGTTAATTCTGCGTCACTCTCGATGTAGCTAATTCTGACCCAACACAGGTTAGGTTTAGAGATTATGTTTAAAGAACCGGTCTAGTCGCTGAGCTCTTTCAGATACTGCTACATTTTGGCTGAAACAGAGAATGGTTCTGAACCGAGGAAAAGTCCTTTGCCGCACGGCAATGAGCTGCTGTCTATCTTCGGTAGCCCTCTTGATGATACGAAGGACTAAGGCGTCATCAAATATCATGCCTGATTCTGTTAGAAGCACCATCTTAGAGCCATGGATGGAGATATCTAATTGCAGAGAAGGAAATTTTTCTTTGAGGTGTTTTTGCAAGTCAGGTAATAATGCCACAAGGGGGATGAAGGTTTCTGTAGTGTCACCCAGAAATAACATTATGTGGGCAATTGGGAGATGTAAGCGTCGTTGCCTGCTTTGGTGATTTCGATGCAATCGGTTTATTACTTTACCGATTTGGATTCCTAATTTAGCCAGTGTGAGGAACAGCTTCGAACTTCCTAAGAGGGGCCCTCCTACAGCGGCGCCCATCCCAGGGGCTGGTTCTAGCGTGATAGGCAAGCCTGCGTTCGAAATAAATTCGACAACCTCTTTTCGCATACTATCTGTAGTTGAACCAGCCAGAGGAAGGAGCTCCTTTTGAGGAGCCATCATTTTAGCTTCTTCCCATAAGACATTATTCCCGCTTGGGGACGTAATTATGATGGAGGTGCAGATAAAACATCTTTCACCTAGCGTCGCTTGGACAGAAGCTGCCATATTTATCCTTCATATAGTCAAAATGTGGTTTACAGATTACAAGGATTAGAGAGTTTACTGGGCCTATTCGAAAATCGACCCTACTACTCGTGCTGATGAGTTCTCTAACCTCGATCGTGCATGGTCATATCGCCTGGTGGTGCGGGGGTCTTTATGACCTAGTGAGTCTTGTAAATGATGTAGGGCAACCCCCATCTCGAGGGCTAAGGTGGCGTGTGTGTGGCGCAGGACGTGGGCGGATACTGTCTTCCTAATTCCAGCACTGAGCGCTAGTTTTCTCAGCAATCCGTCCACGTTGCTTCGCTGCCAGGGTTGTCCGGTACGCGTGACAAAGACCAGGGGAGAAGTTCCGCTACTCTCGAGATGGTCAACGTCGGATCCTGTAGTCCTGGTCAGCTCCCTCAGATTCCGTAGCGTATGTTCAGGCAGATACACCGCTGACTTCTTTCCACCTTTGCGAGTAATCAGCAACCGCCCTTCAGAAATATCGGATTCCCTGATATTGAGGGCTTCACTGATGCGCAATCCAGTGCTGAGGAGCAGGTCCACTAGTGTTTGGGCTCTTAAAGAGTTCTCGGTAGCAGCATCGAGCAGACGCAATGCTTCGCGTTGGGTGAGGGCTTGGGTTGCGGTGAAGTCTGGATCGATAGCTGGGCGGCGGATGTATTCGGCCGGGGATTTTTCAATCACCTCATCCAGCAATAAAAAACGATAGAAGGCTGAGAATGCTGCGAGGCGTCGGGCCACCGATGCGTTGGAGTCGGTGTATTGTTCGTGGACCCGAGAGAAAACATCGAGGTGGGTGCGGCGTACCTGCAGTAGATCAACGTCTGCTTCGTCTAAAAAGGTGCAGAAGATTTTCAGATCATTGAGATAAGCCTGCTGAGTATTTTCTGAGGTGTAGGAAATGACCCAGGAACCAATCAGTTCTCGGTATTTCACGAAATTCGGTGGCGTTGAGCTTGCTTCCATCAACTCTGATGCATCACTGGGCATTACATCAAGTTCGCTCGACACTTCCCTCACACTTTCTGGGCAAAATCGTTTTTTGAGACCCACACCACCCAAAAATGGCCTCAGGCTCCGCTCAACCCATTTTATGGTACATAACCTACATTATGTACTTCGCATAGAATTCTTCTTGGTGTTATTCTTCTTTATAATCAGTGTGGGCTTTACTTACTCATGCTTACCCTGATTTAAAACCAAACTTGAATATTCAATAATTTGGTAGACACTACTTGAACCTTCTCACAAGTTATAGCATCTTGAATGCCAGAGATCATTAACGCAAAAGTTCCATCTAGAAGGAACTGAATTCTATTACGCCGCTCCAGTTCAAGCCCATCCAGAAGCTCCTTGAAGAATAGTTTTTTGCAACCCGAACTTCCGTGCATTCAGAAATAGCTTTAAACGTCTGTGGAATGGGGCTGTTGTGTGCTGTGTGGCAACGGTCTTTTCGGTATGGCTGAGATTATTTTGTAGTGTTGTAATCCTCTTGTTTTGTTGCTGGTGGGGCATTTGTCTAGTTGGATGGTACGGGATATGCGTCTACTTTTGAATAATCCTCAAAACACAGGGGGTCGGTTTGGATTAATATTGCTGGCGCTGAATTCTATCTGTGCCAACAGTGTAGTTTTGAAATCTAGAGTCAAATCTAGAAAAATAATCCCAGATATTTTGCCAATTGATAAAGGATCCAGGAGGTAAATAGTTAATTGAATCTATGCTTGGATTAATTTCACGATTTATTTCTGTATCGACACCGTTCATATATGAACTTATCCCTGGGTCAAATATTACCTGATTAAAATCAGTTAAATCTTCGCGGGATAATCTATCATCAAAATGCTGAAAACCAATAATTCTGTCAGGGTTATAAGCGGCAATATTTCCATGTAAAAAATTTATTAACAGAATCATTCTCATTAACTCTCCTGTAAATCTTTCAGGGGAAACCGGCCTCTCTCCTGTGTTTGTTTTATAAGTAAGCTTTCGGCATTGAGTTTTGCCAATTTTCCCCCCCACTGAGATGCTAAGAAAATCATCTAATCCCTTATAAATATTATCGGAATTAAATAAATACTTTAAGAGTTCTTTACAGTTATTATAAATAAACCATGATTCTCTCATGGAAGAAATATCTAAATTTTGTTTTTTGGTTGCTAATTTAGAAAAGTCGCTACTGCCTAAATCAATGAGTCTCATAGATATAAGATTTAGTGTTCCAGGGTTGATATTATCTCTTTTTAATATCTGCGTAGTAACCTCTCTTTCTATCCCGTCTGTGTATATAAATTCTCTTTTATCTTCGAATAAATCATCCCCTAATAGAATGTTTCCGCCATTTAGATCCCCATGGATGATACCTTTCTTATGTAGGCGGTGGACAGTAAGTAGAAATGTCATACATATATTTAAATTTACAGATAAAATTTCATGGTGATTTATTCCAAAATATTTCTGCTTTTCTTCTGCTGTATTAGAATCATCATGCTCTATTTCATGTTTCGTTTTATTATAAGTATTATCTACAATATTTATTGCGTCTCGTAATGTCACGATATGGGGTACGCTTTCCATTATGGAGTAAAGTATTTTTTGAGGGTATAGATACGTTCCGGCATTATGAACAGTTGCTATTATATTGGATATTCCAAAATTCGCGTTCTTTTTAGTCTCGAGCTCTGATTTTAAAAAGAATTTATTACCTCTATTGTGTTTGTCGTAATAGATTTTTATTACCTGTTCAGACTCTAAAAATCTATGCTTCGCTATAAAAGCTATTCCGTTTGCACCTTCTCCGATTGGTCTTATAAATTTGTAATCTTGAAATCCAGGAGAATTTATTGAATCGCCTACTCTGTCTCCATTTAGATAAAGTTCCCCATTTTTGATTGAGAATCTCATATTATCTCTATCCCTCGTTTTCTAATGATGTAATATAATTTATTAAATCTTATATATTTTAGATAAAATATATGATATATATTACTCTAAAATTTTGGATGAATGGATGGTTCTCTAAAAAATTTCGATTTATGAATTCGGAAGTGTCTGATGGGGTACACCTTGTGTGAACCCTCCCCATTGAGATAATGGTGATCATATAAGGAGGCTTATTCATAAGGGGGGGGTAAAACCTACCAACTAGACAACGGCCCCACCGAAGGCAAAAATTGAGGATAAATCACTACAAATATTCTCAAGCCGGATCGGAAGAACCTTTGCACAACAAGCGTACAACCGGGCTCACACAGGAGCAATTCACCACCCACACCACAGTACTAAAAATCACCCTCCTCTATCTGCGCCATAATCTCACTGAAGAGCTTCTTGCAGAAGCATACGAGGTCTCCCAGCCAACCATTTCTAGAAGTATTCACCGCGTCGAAGACGCCCTCCTGGACCTAGGAGAACTGAAGATTCCAGGGCTCGAATTTCTCAAAAATACCCCCGGCTCACTCGTAGTAGACGGAACACTGATTCCGGTCTGGAATTAGGCTTCACAAGGAGGAACACTGTTTTCCGGTAAGCACAACCGCACTAGATATAACCATCAGGTGATATGCACGCTGTCCCGTAAACTCCTAGCCATCACAGACCCGGTACCTGGCGCCAGACACGATGTCTATGCCCATCGTTTTCACCAGTTAGAGAAGTTCCTGAACGAGAGCACTCTGGCAGATAAAGGCTACATGGGGGCTCGGGCTTCTCAGTCCGACTAAACGCAAAGCAGGTGTGAGAATGAAGGCTACGGTGAAGGAGAAATATCGTCGGATTAACAGGCTACAGTCGGTGGTTGAGCGGATGATTGCTCAGGTCAAAACGCGGAGGGTTTTGCATACGGGGTTTCGGCGTCCGTTAGGCTCTTATCCCGGGTGTTTTCGGTGGTGCGGGCGTTGATTTTGTTTGCGACTGTGGACCCCTTATGAATAAGCTTCTTAGTAGAAAGATTCGGAAAATACCGGTTATACGCTGTCTATGAAAATTACGGTGAAGTTCTTGCCGAGTGCACCACTAATCATCGCTATTTTGATCTACACGTAAGTCAGGCTTTCACCACTTTTCAGGGCAGGTTACTGATTGAGTGAACTAAGGATTATATGTGGCAGACAGTGCTGAGGTTAATGTTGCTTTGTGCGAACTGATTTTCACTGATTACTGGATAAATTGATCCAGCCTATGCGACTTCCATAACTGGGGGTCATGGGTTTCACTGTGCCGATGACACCAATGGGGAAGTATAAAGGTGTTAACATGTGAGAGGGGAATAAATCTTTGCTGTGCTGTACCTCCAACAAGTCTTTGCTGGACTCCAGCACACAAGAGGACCGGGTCGAGTTTCAAACGAATATCCCAAACTTCCTTGGGAGCGAAAGCTTGAATAGTAGCCAACAGGGGTTTGGTAACAGGAGCACTCATCAAGACGAGGCGTTCAACGTCCGCTCCCTTGTTGATTGCATGGGTAGCAACTTCGCACCCGTAACTATGGGCAAATATACGATAAAAAGGTTCAGCAAAGGAAAGATCTGCTAGGTCTTGACCTGCTTGTAGCCGATCTTTCTGCCGTAGCCTTCCGCTCCAGCTGTATGGAGGCCGTACTAATCGCAAATGCATATTAATATCATTATTTAAATAGTTAAAGAAAGAGTTGCCTGGCCTCCACCAAGATGCTTCATATGCGTGTGTTCCATGTATAATAAGAGATTTTTTGGAGGACTCTCCTTCTTCTGAGCCCGAATTAAATTTCGAATCAATTCTGGAATTGAACTCTGCGTTGGAGAGATTTTCATGATTGCTATCAAGCCAAGCCAATGATGTTTGAGCGACTTGTACTTCGACCTCATCTTGTGAGCTCTGAGCGTGAATCAGCCTTAGCCAAGATAAAGTTTCCAGCCGTGCTCTCTTATTTATGTAAGTTCGTTTAGATGGATTTCTATGGGAGGTTCTACGTTCCGGGTATAGAAAATTCTCCGCAATCTTATCCCAGTTATCTTCTCCACTATCAAGAAATCTATAAAGTGTTGGAGTCATGCGAGGGCGAAGAGGGCGAGGTTCTCCATTAGTAAGCACCTTAGACAGGGCGCTGGCTGCACATGTAGCCTCGAAATGGTTCGGGGAAACAAGCCGTGAAATCAAAAAAATAGATACTAAATACTCTTCTTCTGGACTTAAACCATTGATTTTTCTTAGTCTGGAAAGGTTTTCAAGAGGTCGATTGGGAGAGTTGTCTTCTCGAAGAAGATGGTATGCGTAGTCTTTTTCGGAAAGACGATATCTGTGGTTTTCTTGGAGATGACGATATCCATAGGAGAGTTTTTCTCCGGTGAGTGTCTTAAGACCTAACTCCTCAATCTCTTTTTCAAGACCAATAAGAGCTTGAGGAGTAGCTAACATCGCGCCAAGGACTAGAGTGCGAGTAGCGTTAAGTTGGGCATATCTACGGTCACAATTGAATGATGCGTCAGAGTCTGAGACCTCGAAAGTATGGTTATGGGGCGTCATAGTTTGAATCTATCTTATACTCACCCCAAAATAAGACAGCCGGGTGCCACTTATGTCTTAGCTAATGTTCTATGCGAACTAAAAATAGTCTTTCTGCGGTTACAAAGCGCGAGAAGAAAAATGAATCTGAGAGTCTTCGTCTCGTTGTTCTTGATAGTTCATCCTTGCCATGCTCCTACCTCAGTCCCTAGTTCGGTATTGGACTCATTGGTGCATACATCAAAAACAACCAGGACTAACATCGACTTTTCGATGCAAAAAATTATTCCGGCATACACCCACAAAGCCGTTAACAGTATCCAAAAAGGCATGTTCTCGATGCGCTCTCGGTACGGTCTAGTCCCCTGCGGGGCCACGCTCAAACGTTCCTGTCCAACAGTAATCTTGGCATGCACCCCATTGGTAGGTGCGTTCGCCATCTTCGGAGAGATTCACTGTTTGGGCAGGGTGGACTCGTACGCTGAAGATTTCTTGCTCACTGTCATCCCTGCGGTATTCCTTGAGGCTTATTCATAAGGGGTCCGAAGCCGCAAAGAAAATCAGCGCCCGCACCAGAAGAAAACACCCGCAAATAAACACCGAGCGGCCGACGGAAGCCCGTATGTAAAACCCGCCA
>NZ_JBHUCN010000005.1:242137-242409 GCF_042677725.1 Rothia amarae | reverse complement strand
GTCGGTAATGGCTAGCAATCTCCCGTCTAAGGTACAGATGACTTGGTGATTGAAACCGGTTCTTCTGTGCTTACCTGAAAACAGTATTTGCCCTTGTGAAGACCAGTTCCAGATGGGGATTAACGTGCCGTCTATTACGAGTGAGCCAGGGAAATTCTTGAGTGATTCAAGCTCGGGAACCTTCAACTCAGTCAGCTTCAATAAGGCACTTTCGATGCGGTTGATGATTCTAGAAACGGTGGCTTGCGAGAGATCAAAGATATCAGCTAAGA
>NZ_JBHUCN010000005.1:76203-242098 GCF_042677725.1 Rothia amarae | reverse complement strand
GTTCTTCCGGTTTGGCTTGAGGTTATTTGTGATGATTTAACGCTCATTTTTGCCTTCGGTGGGACCGTTGTCTAGTTGGTGGCGGGTTCCTGGTTTTTACCCCTTATGAATAAGCCTCATGGCTTCCAAAGCCCCTTGCTCAAAACTTTTCAATTCGAAAGCGCCGATTGCTGTAGGTGGTAAAACTTCTGAAGTCGATCCATCTCTTGCTAATGCCACTTTAGGATCTGCTCCTGCCTCGAACCGCTCATTTCTTCTCCCACTCCATTCCATCTGCCGACACAAACGTCACGCCCTCGCCCGCGTTCTTCACCCAGCTTGGGTAATTGGTGGTGAGGGAGTAGCCCTCTTTGTCTGCTTTCGCTTTCTCCAAGAAACTCGGCTCTGAACCACCCGGGGTAAAGCCCTCGGGGAGGAAAGCTGACCAGGTTGCGCCGGCGTCGGTCGTAATGAAATTCTCGCCACCGTCTGGTGTTCCAAACCCGATGACCCACACATGATCGTCCAGCGGAATAACATCGTAAACTTCGCGGTGCATTCCAATCGCGGTAATGTCGCCGCCGCGTACCCATTCCCCATCAACTTGCTGAACGCTCTGATAGAAATTGCCGTCCAGAACTATGCTCAAATTGTGCGCTGCACCCGCACCAGGGACTTCAACGGGAGCGTGGACGAGCGAATCCTCCGAAACCGCCGACGTCGCCGGGGTATGGAGCGGCGGAGTAGTAGATTTTTCAGCCGAGGTAGAATCGGTGTCTCTAACACTGGGTTCAGTTGTGGATAGAGAATCTGGATAAGTTGGTGATTGAGTAGGATTCAGCATTGAATAGACATCCGAACACGATTGAGCAGAATATCCGGCTGTTGAAGGTTGCCAAGATTCAAGAAAGAATAAGTTTTTCGCTTGCATATAGCGGCAATCCCTGCTCATACTTGCAGGGCGAATGTAATATGTTTTTCCATCAACCGTTATATATGTTTCCGGCTTCACAAAGCTGATACATACAAAGATTACCGCCGCAGCAAGTGCAATCACACCGCTTGAACCAAGAATCGAAGAAATTGCAAAATCTCTCCGGGGTTTAGCAAAATTTTTCCCAGGATAATCGGCAGCTATTTCACGGTGCTCCTTCAAGCTGTTGAAGAGGCATCCAAATGCTAAAAACAAAAGCTGAATTGCGGCTAAGGAATATAGCCCCAGGGGAGTGAGGGAATTCGACCCAAAGATGCCAAAGACTGCGCAGAAGAAAAACCCTGTAATCATTATCCCAGCTAGGGAAGTGAGCGTCGTTTGTTTCAAGTTTTCTCCAAAAGCTATGAGTCTTTGCCGCAGTGTATCTGACCTGAAAGAAGCGAACGAATTGAACTGGGCTAGCCACTGTCGAAGCAGACGAGAGGGATTGCTTGCCGAGACTGTGTCAGGTTGTCCGAGACACATCTTCAAAGCCTTGTGGGTACGGGTTTTATTATTCCTTCCTCTGGGTTTGGGTGGAGGGCGTGGACTAAACCCAGGACATATCAGTCTTTTGGCTAAAGCAGGAAAGAATCCACATAGTCTTCACTTCAATAGAAAAACTTAGTACCAACTAATTTATAGAGGTTTATTAGAAGCTTCATTATCAGAGTGGAATTAATAGTGCCCCCTCTTTCGCCGGAGGGGGCACTATTAAAACATTTTGAACGCTAGCTTCTTGGGGCGATTTCGTCCTCAGTGACCCATTTATGGTTCTTCATTGTCATACCATTTGCCTCATAATCGACCATATAAACAGTCTGATCGGTAACCTGGGAAATTGTCGCTTCAGCACCCTTCATCCCTGGCATGTGGTCTGCCTCAAGCACCGCTTTATCTCCGACTTTAAGAGGCGTCTTGCCTGCATCTTTGAGCTCTTCCTGAACTACCCACTTATGATTTTTGATGGGTGTTCCGCCATCTGTGGGAGTGTAATCTACGGCGTAAGTTGTGGTCTTGTATGCACCAACAATCTTGGCTGGCGCTTCTTTCATGCCTTCCATGTGGTCCGTAGTAAATGTCACCTCGGTACCTACCGGGTATTTGGGAGCGTTGGCGTCAACGATACCCGCAGGAGCTGAACCGCCATCCATACTGTGGCTGGCCATCGAATGACCCTCCGATGAGGAGCTATGTGATGTGGAATCATTCGATGTGTTCGTTCCACATCCAGCTAAAGCAAGCGTAGCTACTACAGCGGTGGCGAATATTATGGGTCTACGGGACATAGTAAACTCTCCTTAAGTTAGACAGATAACTAAAACTGGGTATAGCTAGTTCTTTAAATCTAACCTAGCCTTCTGATAAGACCCTGATAACATCCTAGAAATTTATTCAGTCGAGAACCGAACCACTGATTCATCTGAATTTTGCAATAACTCGCCTTTTATCGTCTTCTCATACTTTGCTGGCGGGTTTCTTGCAATCGCGCCGCAGGGGTTACGGAGGTAGCCGATTTCTTCTGTGCCACTGTCTGACTCTTGCGCTGAATCAGTGCTTTCTCGGCGGCTAGGCTTTCACGTGCCTTTGCAGGTGAAGACCCTGCTGCCAAGTATCGCTGGTCGCGTTTCATCTGACGTTCAGAAACCTCATGTGCCTTCGCCTCGGTCATCGACGGTTTGATGACCCGTGATTCTTCATGGGACTCATGCTCTGCCACGTAATCCGTATAAGCACGCTGGCGGGTATCGGTTGCGGTTGTGGCCTTCGACTCTAAGGAACCAACCTCGGACTCTGCTGCCTCTACTCTCTTCTGCGCCTCGTCAGCTACACCAGCGCGACGAGCATACTCACCATCAGTACTCAACCAGTCCACGTCGGTACGCTCTGGCACATCAGAACGACCGTACTTCGCCTCGAATTCACCCTTGACCGCCTCAAACTCATTCGTCCGTGCAGAGCGAGTGAAGAAGTTCGCGGATTCCGCACGTTGTTGAGCTTGCTCAACTCATCCTAATCGCACCCAGCCACTCGCGGAATAAAACCATGCCGTCCTACTGTTTAATGGGTGAGAACAAGCTAACGGAAACAGGGGGAGTCACCTATGTCGAACATCCAAGAATTCGATCTCATCATCATCGGATCAGGTTCAGGCAACTCAATCATCAACGAAGAATGGGACGGCAAAAAGGTTGCCATCATCGACGGCGGCACCTTCGGCGGTACCTGCCTCAATTTCGGCTGCATCCCCACCAAGCAGTACGTCTACCCGGCAACGGTAGCCACCGAAGCCACGCACATCGGACGCCTCGGTGTTGAAGCTGAAGTCACCCACGTGGACTGGAAGTCCATGCGCGACCGCATCTTCAAACGCATCGACGCTATCTCCCACGGCGGCCTCGACTACCGCAAGAGCCTGGACAACGTCACCGTCTTCGAAGAATATGCAAAGTTCACCGGCACTCACGAACTTGAAACCGCATCTGGTAAAAAATTACGCGGCAAGCAAATCGTTATCGCTGCCGGCTCCCACAATCAACTTCCCCAGGTTCCCGGAATCGACCACCCCGCCGTCCACACCTCTGACACCGTCATGCGTATTGACGAACTACCTCAGCGCGTCGTGGTAGTTGGAGGTGGATTCATCGCTGCCGAATTCGCCCACGTATTCAACGGGCTCGGCTCAACGGTCGTGCAGGCAAACCGTAGCGAAACCCTGCTACGTAGCTATGACCAAGAAATCGTCGAGCGTTTCAAACGTGAAGCCGCAAAACAGTGGGACTTGCGCCTCAACTACGCACTGGCGAGCATCGAGAGCAATGACGACGGCTCAGCCCGCGTCGTCTTCGAACACGACAGCAAAAACCTTTCAATTGACGCCGACCTCGTGCTCATCGCAACAGGCCGCACACCCAACTCAGAATCCCTCAACGCCGCAAGTTTCTTTGATCTGCGCGATTCTGGTGCCATTGAGGTCGACCGTTTTCACCGTGTACTATCCGGTGGAAAACCCGTCGACGGCGTCTTCGCACTCGGCGACATCAGTTCCAATTACCTGCTCAAGCACGTTGCCAATGCCGAAACCCGCACGGTACAGCACAACCTCGTCCACCCCGATTCGCTACGCGAAACCGACGAGCGCTTTGTTCCCGCCGCCGTCTTCACATACCCGCAAATCGCTACAGTCGGTTTGACCGAAGACGAAGCGCGCACCAAAGCAACCGAAGAAGGCTTCGAAATTGCGGTGAAAGTGCAGAACTTTGGCGACGTCGCCTACGGCTGGGCAATGGAAGATCAGGTCGGGCTGTGCAAGGTCATTGCCCGCAAAGATACCGGCGAACTTTTGGGCGCACACCTGGTGGGCGAAGAATCCTCGATGCTCATTCAACCACTGATTCAGGCAATGAGCTTTGGACTCACCGCCCATGAGATGGCGCGTGGGCAGTTCTGGATTCACCCGGCGCTTACAGAGGTAGTAGAGAATGCGCTTCTGGGCCTAGAACTAGAAAAGTAAAAACTCGACGGTATGAAAAGGACACTGGCTTAGCTTATTACTGTAGCTTCCTTCAGCGCTGACATTGCTCGCTTCGCAAAACTCGCACGTCTCGTTCTACAGTAAACGCTTCGCGCGTGCCCTTTTCATGACCGCTTATACCCTGTTGTTGATTTGTTCTTAGGCTTCCTACTTCTCCTCAGCCTTAGACTTTCCATGTTTCTTAGAGTTCTTCGGTTGAGGATTCTTTAGCTGTGAGCCCAAGTCAATCAACTTATTGCCGGTCTCATGGCGGAATTCCTCAAACTTCTCAGCTCGTTCTGCACGCTTAACCTCAACCCGCTCCGAACGCTTATCCGAATACTCCTGGAGCTTCTTGCGAGATTCCGCGATAGAATCCTTGGTGCGGTTGTACATATCATCTACGTACGCCGAAAATTCCTGCAGAATAACTGGACGCTTAATCTTCTGCGAGGGAGTCAAATGTCCGTCTTCCTCAGTGAAATCGCGGTTAAGGATACGGAATTCGCGGATCGACTCGGCACGAGATACAAAAGTATTGGCATCATCCACAAACTTCTGTACAGCCTCCCGCACACGAGGATTAATAGCTGCCTCAGAGACACTCATATCGCGGGGTAGACCCAGGTGTTCCAGCTGATCTGGTAAGGTGTCCGGATCGAGTGTAACTAGCGCTGCAATAAAAGGCTTTTCGTCGCCAACCAGCATGGCATTAGAAACCATGGGGCTGGTACGCAAACGATCCTCTGCAGAGACGGGAATGACGTTCTTACCGCCCGCCGTCACAATAATTTCTTTCTTGCGTCCCACAATCTTAAGGAAACCGCGCTCGTCAATCTGCGCTAAATCTCCGGTGCGTAGCCAGCCGTCTTCTGTGTACGCCACCTTATTTTCTTCTTCATTGTTGAAATAGCCAGGGGAAACTCCGATACCCTTAATTTCCAGCTCGCCATCCTCCGCCAAACGCGCTGAAGTGCCGGGAATCAAAGGTCCCACATTGCCCACTTCGAATTCACGAGTGCGCCCTACAGCCAAGGAACCGGTGGTCTCTGTCATACCGTAGCCCTCGATTACCTTCACGCCTACAGCGTGGAAGAAATGACCAAGCCGCGGCGCCAACGCACCACCGCCAGATACAGCGTACTTAATTTCACCACCCATCGCCTTGCGCAACTGGGAGTAGACTAAGCGGTCATAGAAGCGGTACTGCATTTCTAAACGCTTGGGTACGTCACCGGCAATCTTCGCCTCAGACCATTTACGAGCCACATCAACCGAGCGGTGGAAGAGCTTGGAATTAATGGCGCTTCCCTTTTCGGCCTTCTGAACCGATGCCTCATAAATCTTTTCAAAGACGCGCGGAACCACCAGTAGAAAGTTTGGCTTGAAAGAGTCAAGGTCTGAGGTGAGGTTCTTAATATCGGGGGAGTGACCAACCACCACTCCAGCATCCAGAGCCAAAATCTGGATTTCACGTGCTAAAACATGTGCCAGTGGCAAGAAGATAATGGTGGAGTTACCCTCGCGCGCTACGTTGGGCTCACATACCCTAACGTTTGCAGAGAGACGCACAAAATTCCCGTGGGTCAGCAAGCACCCCTTTGGTTTTCCAGTGGTACCAGAGGTGTAGATGATAGAGGCTGTGTCTTCGAGGGTAGCTGCAGAACGGCGTCGCTCAACCGTTTCATCTGAAATATGCTGCCCCTGTTCTACCAGTTCAGCGAGTGCACCGCTATCAATCACCCAGGTATTTTTAAGGGAAAGCGTTTCAAAGTCGTTGCCCTGCTCGACGACACCGGCAAGTTTCTCAGTCTCCACAAAAACTGCTTTAGCACCGGAATGGGAGAGCGCCCAGGCTGCCTGAGCCGGCGATGAAGTTTCGTACACAGGAACAGAAACCAAACCCGCATACCAGATAGCGAAGTCGATAAGCGTCCATTCATAACGCGTGCGGCTCATAATACCTACGACGTCGCCGCGGTTAAGACCGGCTGCAATCATGCCCTTGGCGAGCTCCACTACCTGCTTTTTGAATTCGGTGGCTCGTACCGGAACCCAGTTGCCGCTCGATCGCTGCACCTTGTAAAGGACAGGATCAGTAGAATCCGATACCTTGCGTTCGAGGATGCTGGTGAGGTTCTGCGAGGGGTCGGAAACTACTGCTTCAGGTATAGAGATGTGTTTCATGCGTGACCTTTCAGATCAGCTTCTAGTGATTGCACAAACTCAAGGGAGTTTTTCAAAATAACGGGCGCATCATAATCGAGCGTTGCTACGTGGTAACTGCGTTCAAGCTCAATAAACTTTACAGGGCATTCAGCATGCTTATGAAAAAAATGGTGGGATTTGTCCGAAACCACATGGTCTTCAGCTGACCGAAAGTAAAGAACGGGAGCCTTAAGAGAGCGAACGAGCGGGCGTGTTTCTTTGCCCAGCGCATGTAGCTCAGCGGCGGCTTTCAATGGAACGCGCGGGTATCCTCCCTCGTCAGCACCGGGTTTAGCAATGTCAGAGGTAATCCCCTTAGTGCTTGCCACAAAACGAGAAAACAATCTTGCAAAGCGCAATAAGACGGTTGGATCTTGCACAAAAGGATTGATGAGCACTGTCCCTAAAACTTCCCTGCGCACAGATTCCCGTAGAGCCAGCATCCCACCCATTGAGAGCCCAAAAATGACGACGTGCGAAGCTCTTTGACGAAGTTTCCAATAGGCGGCGTCAACTTCCGCCATCCAATCGTGGTGAGTCACCGGCATCATGTCTTTCCAATGGCTACCGTGGCCCGGCAGCAGAATCATCTCCACAGGGTAGTCCTGCTCGGCAAAAAATTCCGCAAGCGGTCGCATGCTCCAGGGCGAGCCCGTAAAACCGTGGATTAGCAAAATGCCGATGGGACGGCTACCTGGATGCGATAGCGGGTCGTGAATAATCTCGGAACTCATAGTGCGATGCCTCTCTGTCGGTGCACTTTATTCTGACATTTCCAGCGCTCGACGGCGAGGACCTGCACCATATAGCTCGCTCTCAGCGCATTCTTTCTTAGCCGGGGAGAGCTTTGTGCGGAAATGAGAGCCAGGCAGGTAAAATTTTAAGAAACAGGCAGAAAAATACGTTTGAGGAGTTTTAGATGCTCTATATGGCATTGAAAAAGACCGTGGTGGGGCCGCTGATGTCTCGACTAGTACACCATGAAATGCAGGGCGTGAAAAACCTTCCCCAGACAGGCGCCATCTTAGCGAGCAACCACCTTGCTTTCTGCGACTCTATTTTTCTGCCCCTTGCTGTTCCGCGCCAGGTATACTTCTTGGCTAAGTCTGACTACTTCACCGGCACCGGCATTCAGGGCGCGGTCAGTCGCTGGTTTTTTACCGCGGTAGGGCAGCTACCGCTGGATCGCTCCGGTGGCGCTAAGAGCCAGGCATCGCTAGATGGCGGAGCGCAGAAACTCCAAGAAGGCGGCTACTTGGGTATTTATCCAGAAGGCACCCGCAGCCCCGACGGTCGCGGCTACCGCGCCAAGCTTGGCGTCGCACGTCTGGCACTGACTCAGCGCGTACCCGTGGTACCGGTGGGACAAATCGGCAACAACGATTTTCAGCCTAGTGGTAGCAATAAGATTAACCTGCGGAAGAATGGCAAGAAAGTTACCATCCGCACCGTCATTGGTGAACCTCTTGATTTCTCCGAATACTGGGACCGCGCCAAAGACCATAAAGTTCAGCGTATGGTGGCAGACAAAATCTCTGCAGCTATTAGAGAACTCAGTGAGCAAGAATATGTGCCGCTCTACGCCAGTGATGTTAAAGATCTCATGGCAGAGAAGAATATTTCAGCCTCCGCCGCTGTTGAAGAATTATTGAACAAATAGAGTCATGGTTAGGGGCTACGTGAAATTCTCTCAGCATCTGAAATAAGAGACCGAGAGCGCCTGCCCCGACCCTAGACTGGACAAACAGGCTTGAGTGAATTCTTAAACCCTGTTCTCATTGACTACATAACTAAAGGATTCTCCACCATGACTATGGATCAAGAGACTTTGGAAAACGGACTAGCTGGTAGCGCAAGCTCGGCAAAAAATTTTCCCGGTCTTGACGACTGGCGCCAACTTAACATTGACCAGCAACCCACATGGCAAGAGCATCCTGACTATACGAATGTTATCAACGAGCTCAACACCGTGCCCCCGCTGGTATTTGCTGGGGAAGTTGACCGCCTGCGCAAGAACCTCGCTGAGGTAGCAAAGGGAAAGGCATTCTTCCTGCAGGGCGGCGATTGCGCTGAAACTTTCGAGGGAGCAACTGCCGATAAGATTTCAGCCCGCGTAAAAACCCTGCTGCAGATGGCAGTTGTTTTGACCTACGGTGCCTCGATGCCCGTGGTCAAAATGGGGCGTATGGCTGGGCAATTTTCGAAGCCCCGCTCGTCTAACACCGAAACCCGCGATGGAGTGACTCTGCCGACTTTCCGCGGTGAAATGGTCAACGGTTTTGAGTTCGCTGAGGAAGCACGCGCACATGACCCCCGCCGGATGGTGCAGGGGTACCACACTTCGGCATCGACGCTGAATTTGGTGCGTGCGTTCACCACAGGCGGCTTTGCTGATTTGCGCTTGGTTAACCAGTGGAATCGTGGGTTCACATCTAACCCCGCTCATGCCCGCTACGAATCGCTCTCGGGTGAGATTGATCGTGCACTGAAGTTCATGGAGGCATGCGGAGCGGACTTCGACGCCATGAAGACCACCGAACTTTACGTGGGTCACGAAGGTCTTTTGCTCGATTACGAGCGCGCTCTGACCAGGATTGATTCTCGTACCAATCAGCCGTACGACACCTCAGGACACTTTATCTGGATTGGCGAGCGTACGCGTGGGCTCGACGACGCTCACGTCGATTTCCTCTCGAAGGTACGCAACCCCATCGGCGTCAAACTCGGTCCCAGCACCACTGCTGATGATGCCCTGCGTCTGATAGACAAGCTCGACCCTGAGCGGGAACCTGGCCGTCTTACCTTCATTACCCGCATGGGGGCTTCTAAGATTCGGGAGAATCTGCCTGCGCTGGTGGAGGGAGTTCAGGCCTCCGGTGCCAAGGTGGTGTGGGTGACTGATCCCATGCACGGCAACACTATTTCGGTACCTTCGGGCTACAAGACTCGCCGGTTCGATGACGTGGTTGATGAAGTCAAGGGTTTCTTCGAGGTGCATGAGGCGTTGGGTTCTTTCCCCGGCGGTATCCATATTGAGATGACCGGCGACGACGTCGCAGAATGCTTGGGCGGTTCGGATCCGATTAATGAAGAAGCTTTTGCTGATCGTTATGAGACCCTGTGTGATCCGCGTTTGAATCACCGACAATCACTAGAGATTGCTTTCTTGGTGGCAGAGTACCTTTCCCGCCGCTAAAGAGAGTGAGAGAAAGGAGCGTTACCTTGGGAGGTAGCGCTCCTTTTTGCTGAGCACATTGAATGAGCTAGGTGCCAAGGTGGGCTGTTTAGGCGGAACCGGAAAAGCTATCAACAAAACTGACCCAGCTGGCAAACCAGCCTGACTGCACCGTGGATTGGGCTATTTGCCAACCCATAAATCCTGCAACCACAAATGCCAGCAGGATGCCGATAAAGATTAAAACAACGGTGGGCAGGGCTGGGGCAGGTTGCCATAGTTCCGGTGCTTTTCGAGGATCCCCTTTGGTGGGGAAATCTTCGCTGGCGGGGGGTACCTGTTCAAACTGTGAGGTATGAGGAAGACTATGCTCTTGGGCCGATGAGCTGCTTTCATGCCGGTAGGACGCTGAAATCGGTTCATAGCGGGTGCTGCCGCGTTCGTCGATGAAGGTGGCGCCTGTTTCGTCTTCTATGAATTCTTCAAGGTAAGAAGTATGGGGCGCCGGTTGGGGGCCAACCCCTGAAATTTCCTGGGGCTCGTAGTACTCGGTTTCAAGGAAATCAGAATCTGTCTCGTTCCACGAGGAGTCGTCGTGGTCATTTTCAAGAGTTCTGAACCCGCTGATGGAAGTTCGTTGAAGCACGTTGGTCGCGCCGGTGCGCTCCGCGATGTATTCAACGTCGTCCCACATCTGCGTTTCTTGAGGGGCAGAACTTTGGGCGCGATACGCTAACTCGTCCTGGGTGAGTCGCTCGCGAATAGACTGCAGAACTTCAAAAAGTTCTGACCCGTCGGCGGGGCGGGCAGATGCTTGCTTGCGCGTGCACCACTTCACGACCCCGACAATATCCGAATCAATACCCGGTGCAAACTGCGCCAGTGAAGGTATTTCGGTATTGATGTTGTGGTAAATAATTTGCTGGTCGTCGCTGAGCCCGGTGAAGGGTAGCCGACCAGCGAGCATCCGAAACATCACTATACCCAGGGCAAAAATATCGACGCCGGGACCAACGCTGGCTTTGGGGTCAACAATTTCAGGAGCCACGTAGGCTGGAGTTCCCATGAGCTCGCCGGTCCATGACTGGTCGGTGCGCCGCGTCAAACCAAAATCGGTGAGTTTGATAGAGCGTTCCAGCGATGAGAGAAGTATGTTGCTGGGCTTAATATCTCGGTGAATAAAGCGGTGGGCATGTACTTCAGACAGGCCTTCAGCTACCGGAACGATGATGTCTAAGGTTTCACCAACGGACAGGACTGGGCGCGTGGTCAACAGCTGCTGGAGTGTACAACCGTGCACATAGTCGAGCACGATAAACATCAGCTTCAAACCGTGTACCGTTTGCGTTCCAGACCCCAGAACGCCCACCACGTGTTCATGGCTAATCTGCCGTAAAGACCGTTCTTCGCGAAAGAATTTCTGCTGTTGCGAAGGGTCGGCTGAAAGTTGAGGAGAGAGAACTTTGATCGCAACCGGGTTGTTGGACCACAAATCCACGCCGTGGTAAACCTCTGCCATTCCGCCACGGGCAATCAGGTGGCCTACCTCGTAGTGGCCATCAAATATTTCGCCTGTTAGCCAGGGCTGTTTCTTCTTCTCACTCATATCCCTATAGATAGTAGGGGAAAAAGCTGGAAAGTTCGTGTACTGAGCCAGAGGCCTGGGAGGTGTGAGGCAAGCGGTGAAAGAATTTGCAGCTAAAACTCGTCAAACACTGGGGATTTCTGGCAGACTCATAGATGTGACTGAAGAAAACTCAACTGCACAGATTTTTGACCTCGTGGGCGAATGGCTCACCATCCCCGACCTTGCTGAGGCATTTGACCTCAAAGTAACTCGGGTACACACTTTGATTTCCGAGCGGGCTCTGCTTGCTCTGCGTGATCCTGAAACCGGGGTGCGGAAGGTTCCTGCCCTTTTCGTACGCGGAGACCGCCCGTTGGAACCGCTCAAGGGTACCTTAGTGGTTTTGGGCGATGCTGGATTTACCGATGAAGAAGCAATCGAGTGGCTCTTTACCGATGACGAATCGTTGCCGGGCCGCCCCATCGATGCACTCATCGATGGCCGCAAGACCGAAATTCGCCGTCGTGCCTCTGCGCTTGCCTGGTAGTACCTCACTCGGTAACCGCTCAGTATTTTATAAAAGCGTGCGTGTGATTCATCTAATGGATGGATCACACGCACGCTTTTTAGTGAAAAATTAGGACGCGCGGTGAAGCAGCCGAGCCACAATATTTTCTAGAGCCAGCCGAGGCGTTTCTTCAATCGGCATTGCCTCAAGCGATGAAATCACGTGCTGACCGATTTTCTCTATTTCTGCTTCTAAGCTGGCTAGTGCTCCGCAGTCGATAATGATGTTTTGGAGCTCTACGATGTCGGTCTCTGTGAGGTCTTGGTTGCCGAGGGCAGAATCGAGTTTTTTCCAGAGCGCGGGTTCTGCTTTTTGCTGGGTGAGGGCAATCAGGAGGGTGCGCTTGCCTTCGCGGAGGTCATCCCCTGTGGGTTTTCCTGTGATGGCGCTTTCGCCGAAGACGCCCAGGACGTCGTCGCGCATTTGGAATGCTTCGCCGAGGGGGAGTCCGAATTGGCTGAGGTTTTGAAGGAGTGGTGCGGGTGCGTCCACGCGGGCGGAAAGCGCCAGGGCTGCGCCCAGCACGAGGGGGTGTTCGCAGGAGTACTTTGCAGATTTGAAGCGCAGTACATTGCGGCTGCGCGTGATGGCGGCGCTGTTTTTTTCGGTGTTGACTACTTCGCCGAGAATGTCGAGATATTGACCTGCCATAACTTCGGTGCGCATGAGGTCGAAGATTGCTCTTCCTTGGGAGAGTCCTTGGGCTTTTTCTCCAATGGTGTTAAACATTTGTTCTGACCAGGAGAGGCAGAGGTCGCCGGTGATAATAGCACTGGAGATGCCGAAGGTTTCGCTGTCGGTTCGCCAGTTTTGCTGGGTGTGCTGAGCTTGGAACCGGCGGTGGACGGCGGGTGCGCCACGTCGAGTGTCGGAGCGGTCGATGATGTCGTCGTGGATGAGCGCTGCCGATTGGAAAAGTTCGATAGCGGCACCGCAGCGGATGATTTCGGGGGAGTTTGCGTCTCCTCCTGCGCTACGGTTACCCCAGTAGGCAAGGAGAGCCCGGAGCCGTTTGCCGCCGGTGGAGAGCTGTTGGATAGATTCGAGCAGGGGCAATGATTCGGGGGAGATGCTCTCAAGGATAGTTTTTTGCTGGGCGAAGAAGTAGCTCAGTTCTTCTTCGAGAGCTGCGAGGTATGCCTTTTCTTCGGCGGCGACGCTCTGAAATTGTTGCGCGGTGCTCATGGGCTGCCCTTTCGGTTGGGAGAATCTCTTTCCAGCTTAGGTCAGAGTAAATGTTTTGACTATTGAGGGATTCTGACGGGGTAGCGGTACAGACCATTGCGGACTAGAATCGAATATGTATTCGAATTGAGGGGGTGCTGTGGAACGAATGTCTGGTCGGGTCATTATGCATCTGGATATGGATGCTTTCTTTGTCAACGTTGAACTTCTACAGCGCCCTGAACTGCGCGGCAAACAAATTATTGTGGCGCGGGAGTCTGAGCGTTCGGTGGTTTTGTCTGCTTCTTATGAAGCACGGGTTTATGGAGTGCGATCGGCAATGCCGTTAGTGCAGGCCAAGCGTGCGTGCCCGACTGCGATTGTTGTGGAACCTTCACAGCCGTATCGGGAATACTCGGCGAAAGTGATGAAGATTTTGCATGAGGTCACTGACCGGGTGGAGCAGGTCAGCGTCGATGAGGCTTTTGTTGATTTGACGCCAACGCTAAAGCGGCTGGGGGATCCTGTGCAGACTGCCCAGCGGGTTCGGGAGCGTATCCATGATGAACTTAACCTTCCCTGCTCGGCAGGTATTGCTGCCAATAAGTTTATTGCCAAGATGGCGTCCTCAGGCAGTAAGCCTAATGGGCTGTGGGTTATCCCTCCTTATAGAGTGCAGGAGTTTCTTGATCCATTGCCGGTGGGGAAATTGTGGGGGATAGGGCCGAAAACAGCGCAGAATATTGAGTCCATGGGCATCCACACGGTCCAACAACTGCGGGGATGCACTCTTCCTTTTTTGCAACAAAAATTTGGGCAGTCTTTAGGGGCACATCTCTTTGCAATTTGCAGAGGGAAGGACGACCGCGCGGTAGTTACCGAGCGCGAAGAAAAGTCCATGGGCGCAGAACATACTTTTCTTAAAGACACCCATGAAGGCACACAAATAACCCAAGAGCTCTTTTCCTTAGCGATGGGAGTAGCCCGGCGTCTGCGTTCGGCAGATAAATATGCCCAGAATCTGAGTTTCAAGATACGTTTTGAAGGATTTGAAACCATTACTCGCTCATGTATGCTCACCAGCCCCACCGATTCGGGGCAGAAAATTTACCGAGCGGTGATCAAGCGGCTATTGGAATTGGGCATCTTGGAGAAGCAGAACGACGGCGCGCTCATTGCCCCTCGCGCCATCCGATTATTGGGTGTGCGAGCTGAACGGTTACAGACTCGTTCCTCTGGTTTTCAAGAATCTCTCTTTGCCGAAGATATGACGGCGGTGCGTGAGCAGGGGGCTCCAGACTGGTACTCGGTGGAAAGTGCTATGGACCAGATACACAGTAAATTCGGCTCCCACGGACTGCTCCCTGCAACTCTGCTAAAAAAACACTCAGGGTGATTCATAGCGTGCACCCCGCAATATCTGTAATATTGAGAACACTTCCTATTGGATTACTAACCGCACCACTCAAGGAGAAATCATGGCTCTTTCGGATCATGAACAGCAACTGTTTGACCAACTTGAGCGTGAGTTGCGGGAGAATGATCCGGATTTTGTGAGCTCAATCAGCGCTGAAACGTCTGAGTCTACCCAAGCTACTCAGCTTTCGGTACGAAAGATTGTATTGGGTGTTGTTGCCGTACTTGTGGGACTGGGTCTCATTATTTGGGGAGTATCTACTAAAATTATTTTGCTGGGAGTGCTTGGTTTCTTAGTGGCGGCAGGCGGAGTCTATTGGGCATCTACCTCTGACAGAGGTGCCAAGAGCGCAGAACGAACCGCCGGCGCTTCAACAG
Source organism: Rothia amarae (assembly GCF_042677725.1). Taxonomy (NCBI): domain Bacteria; kingdom Bacillati; phylum Actinomycetota; class Actinomycetes; order Micrococcales; family Micrococcaceae; genus Rothia; species Rothia amarae. Next base: position 227,156 of record NZ_JBHUCN010000005.1, on the reverse strand, counting down.
CTGCGCCCCGACGTCGTGAATCCAGCACCTTTATGAAGAACCTGGAACAGCGTTGGGATAATCGCCAGGGTGGCTCCTTCTAACCGCATTGCTTCGATGGAACAGAGCAAGAATCTTGAGAAAGATTCTTGCTCTTTTTCTTTAATAACTTTTCCCTCCACTTCCCACCCCGTTGATGACGTTCGGCGAAGAATCGTGGCGCATTCGAACTCCCATAAGCTCTTTCACCCAAAAAATTTTCCGCAGAAAACCCTGAAAATTCGCAGGGTGGAGCGTCTTTTGATTGAATGTGGTTCATTGTGGAGTAAAGTGGAGGAAAGTAGAACAACAAACATGTAGTTTTGGTGCTCTGCACGCAAGAAGAAGAGAAATGAGGTGTGGTCCATGTTCCTTGGAACATACACACCTCGACTGGACGAAAAAGGCCGAGTCATCCTCCCGGCAAAGTTCCGCGAGGAACTGTCTGCGGGTCTAGTGCTTACCCGGGGGCAGGAGCGTTGCCTCTACGTCTTTTCCGCCCAGGAATTTCAGCGAGTCTATGAACAAATGCGTTCAGCGCCGCTTTCTTCGAAGCAAGCCAGAGACTACATCCGCGTGTTTCTTTCAGGAGCCTCCGACGAGCAACCTGATAAACAGGGTCGTGTAACTATTCCTCAAGCATTGAGGGACTACGCGGGACTGGGAAAAGATTTGACTGTGATTGGTGCAGGTGCACGGGCTGAGATATGGGATTCAGCCGTGTGGAATTCCTACCTTGAAGAGCAAGAACAGCAATTTTCCCAAACCGATGAAGAAGTAATCCCCGGACTTCTTTAATCACCCGGCGCAAGCCACCAAATATCGCACCAGCTGACCAAAAGCCAGAGGAGCCCCAGTGACCGAAAACGCCAACATCCCAGGTGTTTCGGGTAAGCGCGCAGAAGAACGTCACATGCCCGTCATGCTAGAGCGTTGCCTTGAATTGCTTGCCCCTGCCTTTGACCGCGAGAACCCCGTGGTCATTGATGCGACCCTTGGTATGGGCGGACACTCGGAAGCCATGCTGGAACGTTTTCCTCACCTCACCGTCATCGGAATTGACCGAGACCTCATGGCACACCGCATGGCAGGAGAACGCCTACAGCGCTTTGGCGATAGATTCAAACCTGTCCATGCTGTCTATGACAAGATTGAACAGATCTTACTCGACCGCCAACTTCAGGGAGTCGACGGCATCCTGATGGATTTGGGCGTATCCTCCATGCAACTAGACGAACGTGAACGCGGTTTCGCATACTCCTATGACGCGCCGCTCGATATGCGCATGGATTCGACCGAAGAACTTACTGCAGCGGTTGTTGTCAACGAATACGAAGAACACCAGTTACGCCGCATCATCCGAACCTACGGTGAAGAAAAGTTTGCTTCCCGCATTGCACGAGGAATCGTAGAGGCACGAGCCAACCAGCCGCTGAAAACCACAGGCGAGCTGGTTGCCGTCATCCAAAATGTGGTACCAGTTGGCGCCCAGCGTAAGGGCGGACATCCAGCCAAGCGCACCTTCCAAGCCTTGCGTATTGAAGTCAACCACGAACTAGACGCCTTAGAACGCGCCGTTCCCGCAGCCATCAATGCCCTGAATCTGGGCGGTCGCCTGGTTGCTATGAGTTATCACAGCCTGGAAGACAAGATAGTCAAACAGGCCATTGCCGAAAAAGCTCGATCTAGCGCGCCCAAGGGATTCCCTGTAGAGCTAGAGGAACATAAACCTGAGCTCAAAATCATTACCCGCGGAGCAGAACCACCCACTGAAACCGAGATTGAAGAAAACTCTCGAGCCGCCAGTGCCAAACTACGTGCCGCTGAAAAAATCAAAATGACGAAGGTTGCATCATGAGCGCCGAACCACAGTTCCCCGGCAACGAGCGGGAGGTCAAACGACGCCACCTGAGCGTCGTGCCTCGTGGCGACGACCGGCGCGTGCCGGAGAAATCTTCGCGCTCGCAAAAGGCTTTGGTGCCCGATGCTACTCCGCGCACCCGCTGGACCATGCTGATTTTTGTCATCGCATCCATCCCGTTGACCCTGATGTTGATTCTGCTCACGAACATCCTCACCGCATCGCGCCAATACGACCTGGTGGATTTGCGAACCCAGGAGCTTTCACTGAGTCAGCAAAATGAGGCTCTCTCCCAAGAGATTGCCTACTACCAAGCGCCCCAGGATTTAGCGGTGCGAGCTTCACAGCTGGGACTCATTGCTACGCAAGCACAGGCAACTATCAACCTGCAAACCGGGGAAATCACCGGAACGCCGGTACCTGCCGCTCCCTTGGCTGAAGACGATCAGTCGAAGACCGAAAACCTCATCGATCCACCCGCTCTCTACGACACGCAGGCATATGCAACGGCAAGCCAGCGCGCTGAGGAGCAAAAGAAGAAGGACGAGGAGGCCGCTAAGGCTAAGGCTGAAGAAGAGAAGAAAGCCGAAGAAACAAGAAAAGCTGAAGAGGCCAAGAAATCTGCTTCAGCGTCTCCTTCGCCTTCCTCTAGCGGTCACTAACGCATCAGCGTGGAGCAAGCTCTAGCCTGGATGCCCGGAATTCTCATTTTCCGGGCATCCTTATTATCAACTACAGTGGGAATGGTTCTTTATAGAAAGGAAACCGGTGGCACCTCAGAACTCTAACGGAGTCAATCCAGGCGACCCGCGCGGTATTGGGCGGCGTGGTTTTCTTGCCAGTGCAGCTGCGGTGGGTGGCCTCGGCATTCTGAGCACCCGGTTACTTTATCTTCAGGGGTTTGACCCTCGCGGTATCGCTGAGCAAGCCAAAGAGTCTCGCACCAGAACTCAGATTATTCCTGCCCTGCGTGGCCAAATTTTAGATACGAACAATAAGGTTTTGGCCAGGTCAGTCCAGCGTTACAACATCACCGTAGATCAAAGCGCGGTCACCACTTTTCAGCGTTTCAAGAACAACCAGTCGCAGGACAAAGAAGAAGTTACCCCCACGCAACTGGTGTATCAGCTGGCAGATATCTTGGACATGAAAGATTCTGAGGTCAAATCTGCCCTCGACGGCACTAGCAAATACAAGGTCATTAAAGAAAACGTGACCCCTGAGGTCTACACCAAAGTAATGGATCTGGGGGCTACTTTCCTCTACGGTGAAGTTAAATCCGAACGCATGTACCCCAACGGTTCTGTAGGCGGTTCGGTAGTCGGCAGATTCAGCATGATTGAAGCTGCGGTTGAAGGATCCGATAAGACTCAGACCACCAACAATTCCACCGGTATCGAGCGGGTCTATGACGAAGCTCTGCGCGGTACAGACGGTGAAAGAATCTTTGAAATCTCTGCTGACGGCATTCGTATTCCCGTGGGCGACGAACAGACTAAGAAAGCTCAAGATGGGCAGAATGTTCGTCTTACCATCAATCAGGACATCCAATATTTTGCCCAGGAAGTTATCGCACGACGCGTCAAAGAATTGAAGGCACAGTGGGGCACCGTCGTCGTGATGAAGGTCGACGACGGCTCGATCATCGCGCTGGGAGACTCTAAGACGATGGATCCCGGTTCGGAGAAATTTGAACTCGAAGATATGACGCCCCGCTCCATCAGCCAGGCGGTTGAACCGGGTTCTACCGAAAAAATCTTGACGTCCACCGCCGTTTTGGAGGACACCGATGTCACGCCCACCACGGTCTTTGATGTACCCGCCGAACTCCAAATCGAGGGTCAAACTATCAACGATGCGTTCACCCACCCCGCCCAGAAACGTACGTTCTCCGGCATCATCACCGACTCGATGAACACCGGTACCGTACTCGCTGGCAAAAAACTCAGTAAAGAGCAGCGCTATAACTGGCTGAAAAAGTACGGCATGGGGGAGCTGACCGGCATCGAACTTACTGGTGAAAGCCAGGGGCTTGTTCCTAACTACACCGACTGGGATGTACGCCAGCAGTACACCGTTCTTTTCGGTCAGGGTGTGGCACAAACTCCGCTACAGACCTCCCTGGTCTTCCAAACCGTGGGCAACCTGGGCATTTATCAGAAGCCGCGCATTGTAGAAGCTGTTATAGATCCCGACGGCACCGAACACCCCATTCCTGTCGAAGAAGGTAGGCGGATTATTTCTGAGGAAACAGCCCGTGAAACTCTCTCGCTCATGGAAAACGTGGTGGTTCAGAATGCCGAGGGCGCGCAAATCACTGGCTACCGTACCGGCGGCAAAACGGGTACTGCGCAGGCACCGAGCGAAACGCAAGCGGGTTACGACGGCTACACCACCTCATTCTTTGGCGTGGCGCCCATAGAAAATCCCCAGTTCGTGGTCTCTGTGACTATTCAGCGTCCCCAATCCAATGCATCCAATGTAGGTCTTGCAGGCGGCGCCGACCAGTTCTCACAAATCATGGAGAAAGTCTTGCACACCTACAAGGTTCCCTATTCCACTACCGAACCTGTTGAAATTCCTAAATTCCCCGACGGACACGACGAAAAGGGATAAGGAATTTCAGCGGAAGATACAGCGAGGCTGTGACCGCCTCACCTCCAATGGGCGTCTCAGACGATAGAATCAATAAATCATGAAAGCACAGAACCCGATGAGCAATAACGATTCCGCACTCGCAGGAACAGCGCAGACTCTCCGGCCTGCGACGGTGAAGGAACACACCGCTCAAGAGATTTTTACCTGGTTAAACGACCGCGGATTTGACGTCGAACTCCTCTCGGAAGAAAACGCCCCTATCCTAGGTATCGCCATGGATTCACGCGAAATCCAGCCCGGGGATCTCTACGTGGCATTGCCCGGTGCAAAAGTTCACGGCGCTTCCTTTGCAAAAACCGCGGTCGAGGCAGGTGCCGCTGCTATCCTGACCGATCGAGCAGGGTTAGAACTGTGCAAAGACACCAGCTCGCAGATAGGGCTGTTGCGCACGGAGAACCTGCGCGGCATCGTCGGTCCTCTCTCTGCAGAAATTTACGGTTCACAGCCTGCAGACGGGTCTGCACCTACTCTCTTTGCAGTGACCGGTACTAACGGTAAGACCACCACTACTTATATGGTCAATTCCATCATGCAGCACCTGGGGCATACCACCGGGTTGATTGGAACCATCGAAATTCTTGCGGGCGGGGCATCCATACCCTCGAAACTCACCACTCCGGAGTCAACGCATGTGCACTCGCTGATTTCCCTCATGCGCGAGCAGGGGATTACCTCAATGGCTATGGAGGTCTCCTCCCACGCTCTTGACTACAGGCGAGTCGACGGCGTGAAGTATGACGTCGCAGGCTTTACGAACCTCACCCAAGATCACCTGGATTTGCACGGCACCATGGAGAACTACTGCGATTCTAAGGCGCAATTATTTACTCCAGACCGCACATCCCGCGCAGTTATTACTGCTGATGATCAGTGGGGCGAGTCGATGGCGCAGAAAGCTATCGACGCTCTGGGCCGGGAAAGCGTTGTTCGTCTCTTTACTGCACACGGGAACGGTTATGAATCTTTGCCCGAACTTGAAACTTTTGACTGGGCTCTTACTGCCGTATGTCGGCAGGGTATCGGGCACTCCTTTGAAGTGGTACGCGGCGACGGCGTCCGCCTTAAATCTTCCACGCAGCTACCGGCAGATTTCAACGTCTCCAACGCGGCACTAGCTGCGGTCATGGTCTATGAAGCAGGCATTGATTCCAATGCCTTAGAAGCTCAACTCGCGGAGACAGAAACTCTCACCCCCGTTGTTCCCGGTCGCATGCAACTCATTTCTACCGAACCTACCGCTATCGTAGATTTCGCCCACAATCCCGATGCTCTTCAGCGGGCACTAGAGGCGCTTGACCCGGCAGAAGAAGACGGCAAAGTGATAGTAGTCTTTGGCGCCACCGGGGAGCGCGATCAGACTAAGCGTCCCATCATGGGCGAAATTGCAGGCCGCAACGCCGATATCGTGATTGTTACCGACGACGATCCCCACGACGAAGCCCCCGAACCCATTCGAGCTGAAGTCGAAGCGGGTGTGCAAAAAGCAAACCAAGACGGTGCTCGCGTTCAACAGATTCTCAATATCGAACCGCGATCACAGGCAATTGCACGAGCTATTGAACTTGCCGGCCAACACGATTCAATTTTGGTGGCAGGGCGCGGGCACGAAGTAGCTCAAGAAGTCGCCGGAGTCGATTTAGAACTCGATGATCGCGTAGAAGTGGCACGTTCACTGCAAGCTCAGGGATATTCAGTACTTCCCGCATATCAAGCAATGGTTGATGAGGCATAAGAGATGATATTACTAACCGCCCGCGAAGTAGCTCAGGCAACAGAAGGCGAGCTTTTTGGCCTTTCCTCTGAGCAAGCAGATTCTGTGGAATGCACCTTCGCCACCACTGATTCTCGTGAAGTTAACCAAAACACGCTCTTTCTAGCCAAGCCGGGAGAAACCACGGACGGCCACCTCTTTGTGCCCGCAGCTTTCGAATCCGGAGCAACCCTAGCGCTGGTAGAGCGCCCTATTTCCGACGCCGCTGGCAACCTTTTTGCCCAAGTGCAGGTTGACGATATCGTTCTAGCAATGGGGCGCTTGGCGAAATACTGCCTAGAAAAGATGCGAGCCCAGGGTGAGCTGACCGTAGTCGGTATTACCGGCTCTGCTGGTAAAACCACCACTAAAGACCTCCTCGCAGGCATCTTTGAAACGGCAGGCTCCACCGTGGCTCCTGTGGGGTCCTACAACGGTGAAGTCGGAGTACCTCTCACCATCTTCCGATCCGATGAAAATACTCGCTATTTGGTCAGCGAAATGGGCGCCGATCACGTGGGGAACATCGAATACCTAGCGAATATTGTCCAGCCCGATCACGGCGTCATCCTTAAAGTAGGCACCGCCCACGCCGGTGAATTCGGCGGCGTAGAAAACATCGAGAAGACCAAGGGTGAATTGGCTGAAGGCTCCACTGTCAGCCTGGCGCTCAACGATGACGACTTCCGCGTCCGCCGCATGATTTCTCGTGCAGCGGTCCCCACTCTGTACTTTGGTGTGGGCACAAAAAACCACGACGGTGGAGAACAAGAACGCGTTTATGCGGAAAACCTGGTCACAGGGGAAACCGGCTGCCCAGAATTCACTATCCATTTTCCTACCGGTGAATCCTTCGATGTGAAGTCCCAGCTCATCGGTGAGCACCACGTTTACAACCTCCTAGCAGCAGCATCTGCCGCATTTCAGGCAGGAATTGCCCCCGAGGTTATTGCTGACAAATTGAATACCTCAGGCGCCGTATCCCGCTGGCGCATGCAACGAATTGACCGAGCCGACGGCATTACAGTCATCAACGATGCCTACAACGCCAACCCCGAATCTATGGCAGCAGCTTTGCGTTCATTGGCTCAGCTGGGTCGCGCATCTGGACGGCGAACCTGGGCTGTACTGGGTGCCATGCTTGAGCTCGGCGATGTCTCGGTGGAAGAACATGACCGCTTAGGGCAGCTTGCCGTGCGCATGAATATCTCTAAACTCATTGCCGTGGGGGAAACCGCCAAACCCATCTATAATGCGGCCCATCTCGAAGGCTCCTGGGGCAATGAGGCAACCTGGGTAAAGTCTACCGATGAAGCTTTAGAACTTCTCAAAAGTGAGCTGGAACCTGGCGATATCGTCCTGTTCAAATCATCAAACGGTGCAGGCTTAGGTATGCTAGGTGAGGCTGTTTCGACCGCCGAGCAACTGATGAACCGCGAGAGTTCTGGCAGAAATACTCAGTGGCTCAGCGCCGGCGACCAGATTGGCGCGGTAGACTCAAACACCGACGCATGCGATATGTCCGATGCACACGATAACGATACGACCCGGGAAGGCTAATTTCCACGCATGATTCCCATTTTGCTAGCGGCTGCCTTTGGCCTGATAATTTCAATTGTGGGCACTCCGATGTTCACAAAGTACCTGGTGAAGCAGCACTACGGTCAGTTCATTCGTGAAGATGGCCCCACGTCCCACCAAACCAAACGTGGGACGCCCACGATGGGTGGCGTGATGATTATGGGTGCCACGGTATTGGGCTTTTTCCTCTCCTTATGGGTGACGGCCCTTTTCTTCGACACCACCTGGGTGCCTTCGGCGTCTATCATGCTGGCGCTCTTTTTAACGTTGGGTATGGCCGGTGTTGGCTTTATCGATGACTATAAGAAAATCTCTAAGAAACAGTCCGAGGGACTTACCCCGCGCGGAAAAATTCTTCTGCAGGGAGCTGTGGGCACCATTTTTGCCGTTCTGGCGTTGTTGTTACCTAACCACCATGGTTGGACGCCGGCGTCCTCTCATATTTCCTTTACGCGAGATACGGCGATAGATTTTGCTTTCTTTGGACCGATTATCGGTTTTATCTTGTTCGTGATTTGGACGAATCTCATTGCTACGGCAACCACAAACGCGGTGAACCTCACCGATGGTTTGGACGGTCTAGCAACCGGCGCCGCCATTATGGTGTTCTCCGGGTACATGCTGATTTCTATGTGGCAGACCAAGCATCTGTGCGCTCCTGGTTCTACCGATGCCGTCTGTTATGAAGTGCGTGATCCTTCGCAGATGGCGATGCTTGCGGCGGCGCTGATTGGTGCTCTGATTGGCTTCCTCTGGTGGAATACCTCGCCCGCGACCATCTTCATGGGAGATACGGGTTCCCTCGGTTTGGGCGGTGCTCTCGCAGCTTTTGCCATTTTGACCCGCACTGAATTGTTGCTCATTATCATCGCTGGTTTGTTCGTCATCATCGCGATGAGCGTGATTATTCAGGTGGGTTACTTCAAGCTATCCGGTGGCAAGCGAGTCTTCCGCATGGCGCCGCTGCAGCACCACTTTGAACTAGGTGGCTGGAAAGAAGTAACCGTGGTGGTTAGGTTCTGGATTATTGCCGGACTCTTTACCATGGCTGCGCTCGGAATTTTCTATGGTGACTGGTTGCTCAGTCACGGAGGAGTAGTGAAGTAACCGGTGAAAGCTACGAACGAAAACCCGTTGTGGAATAATCCGCGCTTGGAAGAGCTCACGAGCTGGGACGCTTCCTGGGCTGGTCTGCGCGTGGTAGTAGCGGGTCTGGGCGTCTCCGGTTTCGCCGCTGCAGATACGCTCATTGAACTGGGTGCGCGCGTAGTGGTTGTGGACGGCAACGATTCAGAAGCTAACCAGCAAAAAGCTGAAACGCTGAAGATTGTCGGGGCCACCGACGTCCTGCTGGGCGCCACTTTTATGGATTCTCTACCTCAGGTTGAAGGCGATGATCCGGAATTGGTAGTAACCAGCCCCGGTCTCCGCCCGACCCTGGGCTTGCTCGCAGATGCTGTAGAAAAGAAAATTCAGATTTGGGGCGACGTCGAACTCGCCTGGCGCTTGAACCGCCGCGAAGGTCGTGCAACCCCTCAGTGGTTGTGCATCACCGGTACTAACGGTAAAACCACCACCGTGGGAATGACCGAATCTATTCTGCAAGCAGCCGGTAAAAAGGCTATCGCCGTGGGGAACGTGGGCACGCCCATTCTCGATGCTCTCCGTGATCCGGTGGAGTACGAGTACTTTGCCGTAGAACTCTCCAGCTTCCAGTTGCACTGGACTCATTCGATGGCGCCTTTGGCATCGGTGGTTCTCAATGTTGCAGAAGATCACGTGGACTGGCACGAAGGTTACCCCAACTATTTGGCTGATAAGGCACGTATCTTTGAGAACACTCAGGTAGCGTGCGTTTTCAACGCGAACCAGCCTGAAATTATCTCGATGGTAGAAGAGGCAGATGTCCAAGAAGGATGCCGCGCCATCGGCTTCCACGCGGACACTCCAGCCGTTTCTATGCTGGGTGTGGTGGAAGGTCTGCTGGTCGATCGCGCATTCACCGAGAACCGCCAGAAAGAGGCACTGGAGGTGGCGGCGGTTAGCGATACCGGTGCGCTGCCCACCAAACACACTGTTGAGAATGCCCTGGCTGCTGCCGCCTTGGCGCGAGCTGCTGGTATTTCCCCTGCAGATGTGCAAAAAGGCTTACAAACTTTTGAACCCGGCGCTCACCGTATTCAGTTGGTCGCTAATACGCATGGCGTGCTGTGGGTCAACGATTCTAAGGCAACTAATCCTCACGCCACCAACGCCTCTCTGGCTTCTTTCAATCCGGTCATTTGGATTGCCGGTGGACTCTCCAAGGGCGTTGACTACACCGAACTCGTGCAAGAACACGCAGACCGGCTCAAGGCGGTGTTGGTCATTGGCACCGATACCAAGAACCTGCTCCAGGCTTTAGAGGCGGAAGCGCCGTTGGTGCCCGTTTACTCCATCACTGACCAGGTTGAGGATTCGGCAGACGGCAAGCTCGTTTTGAAAAAGGCAGTAGCTAAGGCTCACGAGCTCTCAGAGCAAAATGATACGGTGCTCCTCGCGCCCGCAGCAGCTTCCATGGATCAGTTCGTGTCCTACGCAGACCGCGGTAACTCGTTCATCCACGCGGTGACAGAGCTCGTTGAAGAGATCAACTCCTAAAAATTCATATTCAGAGCACACTTTGAGTCTTTCACCTCGTCCGAGGTGAAAGACTCCTGTGTTTGGTGTGATAGAACAGAAACTAAGAGCATTCGAGACACTAAAGGGGACCATTAGCTTGAGCATTGCCAGCCCTACCCGTCCAGGGAAAAAACCGCACAATGGTTCTTCGCAATCTTGGGGCGCACGATTGAAACGAAACGTTGTTGCGTTCGGAGAGAGCCAGTATCGCAGGCTCAGCATTTCGCCCCTGCGCGGTGTGCCCATCTTGCTTTTATTTATTGCTATTGGCATGACTTTTTTTGGCATCATTATGGTGCTTTCTGCCTCCAGCGTGGAGCAGATTTCGATGGGACTTTCGCCCTTTAGCCAGGTGTCGCGTCAGGGAATTTTTGCTCTGCTAGGTTTTATTGGTTTGGGCGTGATGGCGTTTATGCCGGTGCGTTGGTATCGCCGTCAGAATGTGCTCTATGCGCTGATGGTTGTAGCTATCTTGGTGCAGTTGCTGACCGTCATCATCGGTAAAGATGTAAACGGTAACCGAAACTGGATTGTGCTCGGTCCTTTTCAAGTCCAGCCCTCAGAATTTAGCAAACTCATTTTTGCCATGTGGGGGAGTTGGGTGCTGATCCACCAGGGGAATATAGCCCGTTTCCCGCGGAAGGGACTGTTCCCTCTCCTCTTGGGCTTGGGTCCTCTGGTCCTCTTCATTTTGATGGGGCACGACGTCGGCACCGTGCTGGTCTACGCGCTGATGCTACTGGCACTGTTATGGTTCGCGGGCTTCAGTAATAGAGCGATGGTCACCGGGCTAGGCGTTGCAGTGCTTGCGGGTGCAATTGCTGTATTTTCTTCGCCCAACCGCATGGCGCGCGTCCTGGGCATTTTCGGGCACTGTGAGGGCGCGACGTGCGATCAGTCCAACGCCGGCCTCGCTGCATTAGCTACGGGCGGTTTCTGGGGTGTAGGGCTGGGTCGGTCACGCCAGAAATATAACTACCTTCCCGAAGCTCACAACGACTATATTTTTGCCATCGTGGGAGAAGAACTGGGGCTGATCGGTACGCTGATGATTATTTTGCTCTACCTCGGTTTGGTCTTTTGCTGTGTACGTATCATGATGCGCACTGCCGACCGCTTTATCGCTCTCACGACCGGTGCAATCATGGTCTGGCTCATGGGCCAGGCAATGATCAATATTGCAATGGTCACCGGTTTCTTGCCGGTTATCGGTATTCCTCTACCTCTTATTTCCTACGGCGGTTCATCCCTGATTACCTCGCTTGTAGCTATTGGGGTGCTCATTGCATTTGCCCGGCAAACACCGTTACTCACGATTACAGATACGCAGGGTAACTATGCTTTTGCGCCGCAGACTGACATGAAGGACGAGAAGCGACGACGCCCACTCAATGAGATGCTGGTGCGGGAGAACCGTGCTCTGCAAGCTCAGGGTGATAAAGCGGGCTGGGACATCATGGTTTTCTTACGTAATCTAGGAATCGGCGTGGGGCAATCATCGAGAGCATCACAACAGCGTGCTCGAAATACCGCACCGCGTTCAACAGCTCCGCGCGGTTCACGTTCGCGTGCGCAGCAACAACGTCCGCAACCAACAAGTAGACGACCCGCCGGCGCCGCTGAGCGGTCTGCCGATAGCCGGCGTACAGTTTCCTCCCGTACCGCTCCTCAACGCGGGCAGAAAGAACAAAGTTCTGGACGACGTCGCCGCTCGGAGATTCGTGGAGAAGGAACTACCCCTCAGACTAGAACGGTACGAGCCACTTCTTCAACCGGTCCCCAGCATAGCCAGCTCCCACTCCAACAGAGTCAGCGGAAAAAACAGCAGGCGGCACCCGCACCTGTACAGGAAGAGCGCCTGCCTGAAGGTCTGGCGCCTCTCAAAAAACTGCGTCAGAAAAATCGGGATTCGCGCTAATCAACTGAAGTGAGTTTTAGGTTGGGGGAGTGAAGAACGTAAAATAAGGGGCAGAACAGCCAAATGCCCGCGAGATTCTGGGGAGAGAAGAATGAATAAAGTTCCTTCAATTGTGCTTGCAGGCGGTGGCACAGCAGGGCATATCAACCCCATGTTGGCAATCGCTCGAGAGATTCGAGCACTGTCACCGGACGCCTCTATAGTGACCGTCGGTACTGAAAACAGCATGGAAGCAACCATGGTCCCTCAAGCCGGATACGATATAAAGTTCATTCCGCGGGTGCCTTTTCCCCGCCGCCCCTCCACAGAAGTTCTGACTTTCCCCGGGCAATTTCTGAGCTCACTGAAAACAGCTCAGAACATTTTGAAAGAGGCAAAGGCAGATGCAGTGGTAGGCGTGGGTGGGTATGTGTGTACTCCCATGTACTTGGCTGCCCGCAAACTTAATATCCCCGTGATTATTCATGAGGCAAATGCAAAACCAGGGTTAGCTAACAGGGTGGGTGCAGCGCATGCGGCTTTGGTTGCCACAGCTTTTCCTAACACGCCCATTAAGAACGCGCACCACGTGGGTATGCCCATGCGGGCAGCTATCGAAACTCTCGATAAGGACTCCCAGAAAACGGGTGCTCGTCAGCGTTTAGGTCTAGATACAGACCTTCCCACCTTGGTCGTCACCGGAGGTTCCTTGGGTGCTCAGAGCCTCAACAATGCAGTACGGGAAATCTATCAGCGGTTGGAAGACTGGGGATTTCAAATGCTTCACATCACCGGGCGTAATAAAGCACTCGCCGATGAGAACGGAAATCTTCTCACCGCACCTCAGTACCATCAACGCGAATTCATTACCAGCATGGAAGATGTCTATGCTGCAGCCGACCTCATGGTGGTGCGTTCGGGCGCGGCAACTGTATCTGAAGTTGCTGCCGTCGGGGTGCCTGCTATTTTCGTTCCTCTCCCCATCGGCAACGGAGAACAGGCATTGAACGCCACTTCCCTCGTCGACGCCGGTGCAAGCCTTCTCATCAATGATTCCGAATTCGATGCTGCATGGTTTGTGAACAATATTCCTACGCTCATGAACGACTCCCAGCGCCTTGAAGAAATGCGTAAGCGTTCCTACCAGCAGGGTATTCGTAATGCCGCTCGCACTATGGCCCAAGAAATTTTGAAAGTAGCACAACATGACTAATTCAATGATGAACCTCTCTTTAGATTTGCCCTCCCCTCTTAACCCGCCTTTTGCCGAGCGCCCCGATCTCAAATCGCTGGGTAAGGTTCATTTCGTGGGTATCGGTGGTGCCGGCATGTCTGCGATTGCCACGTTGATGCTTCAAGCGGGAATGACTGTTTCCGGTTCTGATAAGTCCGAGAGCGCTGCGGTGGAGAAATTGCGCTCACAAGGAGCGACCGTGGTAGTTCCCCAGGCAGCCGCTAATATCGGCGATGCTGACACTGTCGTCATTTCTACGGCTATTAAAGAAGATAACCCTGAGCTGGTCGAAGCTCGTGCTCAGGGTATTCGCGTTTTGCATCGCTCTGAGGCTTTGGCGGCAACGATGAGCGATTCCCATGTGATTGCAGTGGCGGGAACTCATGGTAAAACCACTACCAGCTCGATGGTTTCGGTGATGATGGATGCTTTGCATAAGGATCCCTCATTCGCTGTCGGGTCGGTCATCGCTGGTTTCGATACGAACGCCCGCATGAGCGCATCTGAGGGTGAGCGGTGGTTTGTGGCAGAGGCTGATGAATCTGATGGTTCATTCGTTCGATACCGCCCTGAAATTGCTGTGGTGACCAACGTTGAACCCGATCATCTGGACTTCTACGACACCGACGAGCGAGTCTTCGAATCTTTCAATCGTTTTGTGGGGTCGATGGCGCCTGGCGGCGTACTCGTGACCTGCGCAGACGATGCCGGAGCAATGGATCTGGCAGAGCGCGCCCGTGAGTCAGGTATTAACGTGGTGACCTACGGTCAAAGTGATCAGGCAAATGTACGCCTGGGCAACACCACCAGTGAGGGAATTGTATGCACCTCAGATTTGGTTTGGGACTTCACGCTGCAGGAAGACCATTATCAGGGCAAAGGAAAAATTTTGCTGAAGGTCCCCGGCATCCATAACCAGCTCAATGCTGCGGCATCGTTTATCTGCGGGCTACTTGCCGGCGAAGAAGCTCAGACGGTGCTCGACGCCGTTGCGCAGTTCACCGGAACCGACCGCCGTTTCACGCTACGCGGGGAAGCCAATGATATCAAGGTATTTGATGACTATGCACACCATCCCACCGAAGTTTTCCGTGCGCTAGAAGCCGGTCGTACGGTTGCCGCAGGGCATAGCCTGTACACGTTGTTCCAGCCCCACCTCTTTTCTCGAACCCGTGAGTTCGCCCAGGAATTTGCACAGGCGCTCTCCACTGCAGATCGTTCGTACGTCATGGATATTTACCCCGCCCGTGAGCTTCCTATCGAAGGTGTGACTAGCCGTCTTATTACCGACGCTGGTTTCTCCGAGGTTCACTATGCGAGTCCAGAAGAAGCAATGGAACAGATAGTGCGGCAAGCTCTTCCCGGTGACGTCATTATGACGGTGGGGGCTGGTAACGTGACAGAATTTGGCCCCCGTATGGTGGAGCTGTTGCAGGAGAAGCAGCGAGAGACTGAATAGGGATGCCTGAACACAGCAAGGGTCGAAAAACGACGTCCAAAGAGACGAAGAAGAATCCTTCCATTCGGGTCAATAGCTCGAAGGTTACGCCGTTGAGCCAGGAAACCCTTCAGAAGGTTCAGCCCAAGAGCAAATTTTCTGAGTGGAGGCAGAATCGGTCTCGCCAGGAACTTGTGGAAGAGCCGACGGTTTCTAACGTTACGAGCTTGAGCGGCAGGGTATCTTCTACCCGTACCTCTGCCAAATCTTTTCAGAAGTGGAAGAAATGGCTTATTGCGTTGTTGAGCTTGCTCGTGCTTGGCGCCGTGTTCATTGGGTTGGTCTTCTTCTCTCCTCTGCTGGCGGTACGGACGATTACAGTCGAAGGCGCGCATCTGTTACCAGCTGAGACCGTTCAGGAGCAGCTACAACCTTTAGACGGTACGCCTGTCACGCGAATTAGCGAAGACGAAGTTCAGTCTATGATTGGCAGTTCTCACATTTTGCGGGACGTCACCATCCAAGCGCGCCCGCCGCACGAGCTGGTGGTGACTCTGCATGAGCGAATTCCGGTTGCCGTGGTCAAGGACGGCGACAAGTTCAGCCTGGTTGATGTGGACGGCGTGAAACTGGGGGAAGTGGATTCTGTTGAAGAGGCTGGGCTACCTGAAATTTCTGGTGGTACAGATACCTTGAAGACGCCGGAGTTCAAGACTATTACCGCGGTTCTTTCAGCGTTGCCTCAGAGCTTGCTTGCTGAGGTGAAAGAAGCAAAGGCAGATTCAGCTTCTACGATTAGTTTGAACATGCATGATGACACCGAGGTGGTTTGGGGAACAGCAGAAGACAGTGAACTTAAAGCTAAGGTTCTAACTCAGTTACGCTCTACTTTGGGAGAGTCTGGGGCAATCTCTACCTATGATGTGTCCAGCCCGTTGGTGCCTACCACGAAATAGTTAAAGCTCAACTATAGGTTGGTGCTGAAAACCGTCAATTTACTGAAAAGTTGACGAATTTTGCAGAATTGAAGAGACATAATTACAACGATGTTGATACGCTTTCTCTGAAAAGGAACAGATTTTATGCTGAAGCCCCCAAAACCTAAGCTAAAGGTTTAGGGTTTCGCGCTGATCAAAATAACAATTGAGGGACTTCATGGATACAGCAACCCCCCAGAACTACCTGGCCGTCATCAAAGTCGTCGGAATCGGTGGCGGCGGCGTCAACGCAGTCAACCGCATGATTGAGGTCGGCCTTCGTGGCGTTGAATTCATCGCTATCAACACCGACGCTCAGGCGCTGTTGATGTCTGATGCAGACGTCAAGCTGGATGTAGGTCGTGAACTCACCCGCGGTCTGGGTGCGGGCGCAAATCCTGAGGTTGGTCGCCAAGCAGCTGAAGACCACGAACAGGACATTGAAGAAGTTCTCAAGGGTGCCGATATGGTCTTCGTGACCGCAGGCGAAGGCGGCGGTACCGGTACCGGTGGCGCGCCTGTCGTTGCACGTATTGCACGCTCCCTCGGTGCGCTGACCATTGGTGTTGTTACCCGACCCTTCACCTTTGAAGGTCGTCGTCGTTCAAACCAGGCTGAGACCGGTATTGCGGCATTGCGCGATGAAGTTGACACCCTCATTGTGATTCCTAACGACCGTCTGCTTTCTATCTCTGATCGCAACGTCTCCATGCTGGATGCGTTCAAGTCTGCTGACCAGGTTCTGCTTTCAGGCGTGCAGGGTATTACTGACTTGATTACCACCCCCGGTTTAATCAACCTCGACTTTGCAGATGTCAAGTCCGTCATGCAGGGTGCAGGTTCTGCGCTCATGGGCATCGGCTCTGCATCCGGTGAAGACCGCGCAGTCAAGGCAGCAGAGCTGGCAATTGCCTCACCTCTGCTGGAAGCTTCCATCGACGGCGCACACGGCGTTCTGCTTTCAATTCAGGGTGGGTCAGACCTCGGTCTCTTCGAGATTAACGAAGCTGCACGTTTGGTGCAGGAAGTTGCACACCCCGATGCGAACATCATCTTCGGTGCAGTTATCGACGACGCTCTGGGCGACGAAGCTCGCGTCACAGTTATTGCAGCTGGCTTTGATTCGGTCAACCCCGAAACCAACTCCAACGCTAATAACTCTGCAGCGCAGCAGGAACAGCGCACTGCAGCTACTTTCGGTAGTAACAACACTGTTCCTAACCAGGCTCCTTCAAATAATTCCTGGCAGCAGAACAACTCTTCGAGCTCCAATAACGGCTTCGATGTGGATTTGCCTCCGGTAGTTGAAGAATCAGCTCCTCAGCGTAAAGACACCTTGGATGTTCCTGACTTTCTGAAGTAACGATGACAATACGTTGATTAAAAATGCGCTTCTTCTTGCTTCTGAGAAGAAGCGCATTTTTTATCTCCAAGATATTAGTGATGCCTGGGTGCAGTCGATGTGCGCTCAGTGTAAATGTGAGGAAACCCCATGATGAGTACATCGCCTCTTCTATTTTCTGAGACTACTTTTACTATGGGAGATTCCCGGGTGAGGGTGGCTTTTACCTCTGTGAAGGCAGGCAACCTTGGACTGCATGTGGGGGATGACCCCCGTGAAGTCCTGGATAACCGCGCCCGGTTGGAGGACGAATTGAGATTGGCACACGGGGCTTTTCCTTATCTACAGCAGGTGCACGGGATCGAAGTTTTTGATCCGGATTCTGCTGATGTTAGAAGCGTGGGAAAATCTAGGACCCCTCTGGAGGGGCTGAAAATTAAGCAGGAGGCACCCGTAGCGGACGCCGCCGTGAGCTCGTTTGAACACCCGCTAGCGGTGATGGTGGCTGATTGTATTCCTCTGGTTTTAGTGGGAGAAACTGCTTCCCATAAGCCGGTGATTGCTGTCGCTCATGCCGGACGACAGGGACTGCTCGACGGTGTCATTCAGCAGACAGTCGGTGAACTACTTTATCGAGGTGCTACCAAGATTCAGGCATGGGTCGGACCTTCGATTTGTGGCAAGTGCTATGAAGTTCCCGAACAGATGCGCGAGGAATCGAGCCAGTTGATTCCTGAAATTTATGCTCAGACATCGTGGGGCACACCCGCCCTAGATCTACCTGCCGCTGCTGAGGCAATCTTGAAGAGCCTCGGCGGCGTCCAACAAATTCACCGTGATTTGGCGGCATGCACGCTGGAAAATTCACAACTCTTTTCCCACCGCCGTGGAGAGCCCCAGGGGCGATTTGCTGGGCTGGTCTGGGTAGAGAAATAGGTGAGGAGATAAAAATGTCTTTTTCTCAAGAGCGTCGAGAAGAGCTACGCATTAATTTGGAAGCTGCCCAGCAAGCGGTGAAGTCTGCGAGCGAAGATTTTTCGCAGGTTAGGGATCCCCAGAGTCCGCTTCCGAGATTGACGGTGGTGACTAAGTTTTTCCCTAGCTCCGACGTCGAGGCGCTCTATTCACTCGGAGTTCGGCACGTCGGGGAAAATCGTGATCAGGAAGCGTCTGCTAAAGCTACTGAATTGGCAGAGATTACTGATGCGCAGGATCCTCTGCAGTGGTCCTACATTGGGCAGCTTCAAACGAATAAAGCTAAATCAGTGGTGAAATATGCAGCCGAGGTGCACTCGATAGACAGAATTTCGTTAGCTCAGGCTTTGGCGAAGGCTTATTCTCTCCAGGTTACGCGCTGGGAATCGGAAGAAGCACCGGCACCTTTCGCAGCAGTCCGCGGCGGACTGAAGTGTTTAGTGCAGGTCAGTTTAGAGGACCATGATGGATCTACCGCTGGGCATGCCGCTGAAGGTAAACGGGGCGGCGCTAAGCTCGACGACTTACTGAAGATTGCCGACATGCTCAATTCTTCTGTAGGGCTGGAATGTTCGGGTGTCATGGCGGTGGCTCCTCTGGGCATGAACCCAGATGCAGCGTTTGAAAAGCTATATAACATTTCGCAAAAGCTCCGCGAGCATCATCCGTCTGCACAAGAAATTTCTGCGGGTATGAGCGGAGATTTGGAGGCAGCTATCCGCTGGGGTTCCACGAATGTTCGGATTGGGTCCAAGATTATGGGCGCCCGCCCCACTGCATAAGAACCAGAATATTGACGCTTCACAGAATATCCTCAGCTTTCGTTTTTCAGTATGCTGAGGATTAGTTGATACCTTAGAGACTAAGTACAATATTTTCATTGCATTTCCATCAGGTAATGCACCGTAAACGGGAGTAGAAATGGCACCACGTACCCTGCATCAGGCGATGGCTTATCTTGGTCTCGCTGAACAAACTGAGCCGGTGCGTGATTCTCGGCGATCGAATGATGATTATCCGCATGATTATGCTGATGTTTACGACGACACTCGCGGTGTTGCCTATGACTTTGATGATGACGATCGCTACGACGGCTACCCTGAGGAAGACACCTTTGGCGACGACGTCGCGCACCTGCCTTCAGAATCCCAAAGCGGTTCGGTACGCGAGGACGTTCTGGATTTCCACGAAGAAAAATCTCAGCAGCGGAGTGTGCGAGAAGTATCTGAACCTGCTCCGCGGGCGGCTGTCCGCCAGCAGAGTGCAGGACCCGCTTCAACTGGGCCACTGCACGTGGTGACGTCCGCAGAGAACAAGCCTGCTTCCCGTGCAGTAAACACTAAGACCACAGCAGTAAACGATGAAAGCGAAGACGAATTGCGCCGTATCACCACGATCCACCCCCGTTCTTACAATGATGCCAAAATCATTGGTGAGTCTTTCCGTGAGAGTATTCCTGTGATTATGAATGTCACTGACATGGGTGAATCTGAGGCCAAGCGTCTGGTTGATTTTTCCGCTGGTTTGGCATTTGCTTTGCACGGTTCCATTGAGCGCGTCACCGATAAGGTATTTTTGCTGACTCCTGCGAATTTGGAAGTGTTGGGGGCTGAGGGAGCTGAGGTTCCGGTTGCTCTCGATAGCGAACCTTCCCATCTGTTCGATCAGGATTAATTTTCTCTATGGCTTACCTTTTTGCACTGCTCGCTATTGCCGTGAACCTGGTCAAATGGGCATTGATTTTGCGCATTGTCTTTGACTGGGTACAGATGTTTGCCCGCTACTGGCGCCCTAAGGGGGCTGCTTTGGTGCTTGCTTCTGCCGTCTATGCGGTGACCGATCCACCGATGAATTTTTTGAGAAGAAAAATTCCTCCACTCAATCTTGGCGGTATTTCGCTTGATCTGGGTTTTCTTATCCTGATTATTGGTGTTTCATTTTTGTATTCTTTCTTGGTGCAGATGACAGCGCTTAGCTCCTGAGGGGCATAGGGGAAATCTGTTAACATTTTTGGCAGAGCCAAAAGGATGAAGACATTTCATCCTTTTGGCTCTGGCGTTTTAACCCTGGATTGCATCACAATGTAGGAAGACGATATGTGGGTCAAAGAGGGGTAATCACCGGTATGGTTCGCAACACGAGGGGCGCCCTGAAATTTCTTATTTCGGCATTCGCACTGTCTCTGTGGCGCGTTTTCCCTTGCCAGTAAGTGAGAGCTTTGTAATGTTTTCTAAGTAAAATATTCATTTTGAATAAACTCACATGTATTGTTGGCTATGAATATCGAAAAATAGGTAGAATTCTAACGGCGATGAATGTTTTAGGGATTTTCATTGTGTCGCTCGGGAGTCCAGCTATGCAGAAATTTTAGAGGTGAATTTTTAGTGGCCCTTACACCAGAAGAAGTCATTAACAAACGGTTCCAGGCAACCAAATTCAAGGAAGGCTATAATCCTGAAGAGGTTGACGATTTCCTGGATGAAATCGTAATTGAACTTCGTCGCCTTAACGCTGAGAACTCCAGTTTGAAGCGTCAGCTTGATGACGCCGAGGTTCGCGCGGCACAGGCAGAAGCAACGTCTGTTTCCACCTTCTCTGATGATGATTTCATTGTTGCGGATGAACCCGCTGCTGAAGAAGTTCACGCAGTTGAAGAAGGACCTGCTCAGGAAGCTCCTGAAGCAGCATCGGCTGGCACCTCAAGTGCAGCAGCGCTGCTTGCAATGGCGCAGAAGGTTCACGACGATTACGTACTCGAGGGCCAGCGCGAGAAAGATCGTTTGTTGGCAGAGGGCCGCGAAGAAGCTTCTTCGTTGCTCACCTCAGCTCAGGAAGAGCGCGCACAGGTTCTGGGTGATTTGGATGCAACCAAGTCTTCCCTTGAGTCCTCTGTTGCCCAGCTTCGTCAGTTCGAACAGCAGTACCGTTCAGGCTTGCGCGCTTACCTGGAAGATCAGCTGGTGGGCTTGGAGTCCACTCCCTTGGTGGAAAGCGAAATCGTTCAGCACAATAACTAATTCTTGGCTGAGGTACTTCCCTGAACGCTACCCATCGGTGGCGTGCGGTGTATAAAGTTCTGAAAACACTCATAATATGGCGGTATGCACACCCGGATATGCGGGTTATGCATACCGCCATGAGTGTTTTCTTGGGTAAAGTAGAAGAACGGTTTCACGTCTGCTGGGGTGCATGACGTCGTAACTCAGATTCGCGAAAGGTCGAGATGGTTTCACGTTCTAGCATCCAATCCGAGCAGGGGAAAAACTTACCCCTTGAAGACCCTGTGGGTTATTCCGACGTTGAAAAGTCGAGCTCAGTTCTATCTTCTTCGGGGGCGCGAGCTCTTCTTGCTCTGGCCATTTTTGGGTTGGCGTATGGCGCAGATCAGCTCGTAAAATACCTGGTACAGAAGAATATGGAGCTGGGTGAGACGATCAGTGTGATTGACGGTGTCCTACGCTGGCGTTATATTCTCAACCCCGGTGCTGCCTTTTCTATGGGGGAGAATCACACCTGGGTTTTTACCATAATTATGTGTGTGGCAGCAGTAATATGCTTGGTCAGCCTTATAAGAGCACGCGCAACCGTATGGGTCTGCACCCTGGCCCTTCTGCTCGGCGGTATCCTGGGTAATCTGACGGACCGGCTTTTTCGCGCGCCGGGCTTTGGCGTGGGTCACGTCGTCGATTTTATTTCGGTGGGAAATTTCGCAATTTTCAACATCGCCGACTCCTGCATTTGCGTCTCTATGGCGCTAATTGTTGTTCTGGTTTTCCGAGGCATCAACCTCGATGGCACCAGAGAAGAACAAAATTAGATTTTGAAAGTGAATTTATCAATGAGCGAGAGAATACAACATACCTTTGAAGCTGGTCAGCTCATAGGGTTGCGCTTGGATGCGGCAGTGTCAGAGACCTTATCTATTCCCCGTACTCTTGCTGCCACCTGGATTAAAGAGGGCTATGTTGAGGTAAAGGACAGCAAGGGTCGCCCGCAGAAATCGGCAAAAAGCTATAAGCTTTCAGCCGGCGACGCCGTCAATGTTGATGCACCCGCACCTCGCGATTTAGCGGATATTAAACCGCAACAGGTCGATGGCTTTGAAATTGTCTATCAGGACGACGACATCGTGGTAGTGGATAAACCTGCTGGTGTAGCTGCGCATCCTTCACCGGGGTGGCACGGCCCCACCGTCGTCGGCGCTTTGCTGGGGCTGGGTGTCAATGTATCTACTTCCGGCGCAGCTGAGAGACAGGGGATTGTGCATCGCCTGGACGTTGGTACTTCAGGGTTGATGGTAGTAGCCAAAAACGAACACGCTTATTCAGAGCTCAAGCACGCTTTTAAAGAACGTACGGTCACCAAGGTCTATCACACGCTGGTTCAGGGCCTCCCCGAACCTTTGAAGGGCACCATTGATGCACCATTGGGGCGCCATCCCGGTCACGAATGGAAATTCGCTGTGGTGGAGGACGGTCGTAACGCTGTGACTCACTATGAAGTGCTGGAAGCTTTTGGGCCAGCGTCTTTGGTAGAGGTTCATCTGGAAACCGGGCGCACCCACCAGATTCGTGTGCATTTCTCAGCAATGAACCATCCCTGCGCAGGTGATTTAACCTACGGCGCAGACCCCGCGATCAGTGCTAACCTAGGGCTTACTCGCCAGTGGTTGCACGCTTTTCAACTGGGATTTGTGCACCCGGGAACCGGTAAACAGGTGCATTTTGAGAGCGAATACCCGCAGGATTTAGAGTTCGCTTTGGATTCCCTGCGCGAAGGCAATTTCTAAACCTTGCCGCGCCTGGTGAGTAGACGTCGTGAGATTAGCAGAGAAGAGATAAGACATTGAGTGGAAAAGGCTTCACCCACCTGCACGTACACACCGAATACTCGATGTTGGACGGTGCAGCTCGCATTACTGATCTTTTCGACCATGCAAAAGATTTGGGGATGGGGGCTGTTGCTACCACAGACCATGGGTATCTCTTCGGTGCCTTTGATTTTTGGAACAAGGCACAACAGGCTGATATCAAGCCGATTATCGGCGTCGAAGCTTATGTCACTCCTGGCACTCACCGCACTGACCGCACCCGTATTAGGTGGGGTGAAGACGCCGGTCGTGACGACGTCTCTGGTGGCGGTGCCTATACGCATATGACCCTGTGGGCTGAGACCACCCAGGGCATGCATAATCTCTTCCGTGCGTCGTCCCTGGCATCATTGGAGGGGCATTTTTATAAGCCCCGTATGGACAAAGAATTGTTGCAGACTTACGGCAAGGGGCTGATTGCTACCACCGGTTGCCCCTCGGGCGAGATTCAGACTCGTTTGCGCTTGGGACAGTACGACGCTGCGATTCAGGCTGCTTCGGACTACCGCGATATTTTCGGCAAAGAAAATTACTACTGCGAAATCATGGATCACGGTCTCGGCATTGAGAAGAACGTGATGACCGATCTGCACCGGGTTGCCAAACAGCTCAATTTGCCGTTGGTCGCGACTAACGATTTGCACTACACACACGCTGAAGACGCCAAAGCGCACGCCGCACTATTGTGTGTGCAGTCAGGATCCACTCTTCAGGATCCCAAGCGCTTCAAATTTGATGCCGATGAGTTCTACTTGAAATCGCCCGAGGAAATGCGCCACCTCTTCCGTGATTTCCCTGAAGCCTGCGATAACACTATGGAAATCGCTGAGCGTTGCCACGTTGAATTCAACACAAACGCAAACTACATGCCCGATTTCCCCACCCCGGAGGGGGAGAATGAGGAATCCTGGTTCGTCAAAGAAGTTGAACGCGGTTTACACTACCGATTCCCCGAGGGTATTCCCGATGACGTACGCAAGCAGGCTGATTATGAAGTAGGGATTATTACCCAGATGGGATTCCCCGGCTACTTCTTGGTGGTCGCGGATTTTATCAACTGGGCGAAGAATAACGGAATTCGAGTGGGCCCCGGGCGTGGTTCAGGTGCGGGTTCCATGGTGGCGTATGCCATGCGCATTACCGAGCTGAATCCGTTGCAGCACGACCTTATCTTCGAGCGCTTCCTCAACCCTGACCGCGTTTCTATGCCCGACTTCGACGTCGACTTCGATGATCGCCGTCGTTCTGAGGTGATCCACTATGTGACCGAAAAGTACGGCGAAGACAAAGTGGCAATGATTGTCACCTACGGCACCATCAAGGCGAAGCAGGCGTTAAAGGACTCTTCCCGCGTGCTGGGCTATCCCTTCTCCACCGGTGAGCGTCTGACCAAGGCAATGCCCGATGACGTGATGGGTAAGAACATTGCGCTGGCAAACGTCTACAACGAAGAAGATAAACGCTATTCCGATGCCAAAGATCTGCGTGAACTCATTGAAACTGACCCCGATTCAGCGAAGGTTTTTGAGACCGCTAAGGGCATTGAGGGTCTGAAACGCCAGTGGGGCGTGCACGCTGCGGGCGTTATTATGTCCAGCCACGATTTGCTGGATGTTATTCCCGTGATGCGCCGTGAGCAAGACGGCCAGGTAATCACGCAGTTTGATTACCCCACCTGTGAAGGCCTGGGGCTTATCAAGATGGACTTTTTGGGCTTGCGTAACCTCACCATCATTTCTGATGCTATTTCGAACATTAAGCTCAACCGCGATTTTGATTTGGATCTTGAGGGGCTCGATATAGACGACAAGGGTTCCTATGATTTGCTAGCGCGCGGCGATACCTTGGGAGTTTTCCAGCTCGACGGCGGGCCTATGCGTTCCTTGCTGCGTTTGATGCGCCCGGATAACTTCGAAGATATTTCGGCGACAATCGCGCTTTACCGACCGGGGCCCATGGGCGCTAACTCGCATACGAATTATGCGTTGCGTAAGAACGGGCAGCAGGAAATCACGCCTATCCACCCTGAGCTGGAGGAGCCACTCAAAGAAATTCTAGGCACCACCTACGGTCTGATTGTGTATCAGGAGCAGGTGATGGCTATCGCCCAGAAGGTTGCTGGCTACTCGCTGGGCCAGGCGGATATTTTGCGCCGTGCGATGGGTAAGAAGAAAAAGGCAGAGCTGGACAAACAGTACGAGGGTTTCCACCAGGGCATGATTGACCGTGGTTACTCTGAGGCTGCTATCAAGTCCCTCTGGGACATCCTGCTACCGTTCTCTGACTATGCGTTTAACAAGGCGCACTCAGCCGCCTACGGTTTGGTGTCGTACTGGACTGCCTATTTGAAGGCTCACTATCCGCAGGAATATATGGCGGCGTTGCTGACCTCGGTGGGCGATGATAAGGACAAGCTGGCGCTATATCTGAACGAGTGCCGGCACATGAAAATTACCGTTTTGCCGCCGGATGTCAATGAGTCAGAACTGAACTTTACACCTGTTGGCGAGGATATTCGCTTTGGTATGGGTGCTATCCGAAACGTCGGTGCCAACGTGGTGAACGCGATGGTTCAGTCGCGTAAAGAAAAGGGCCGCTTTGAGTCTTTCCACGACTTCTTGAAGAAGGTTCCCGCCGTCGTCTGTAATAAGCGTACGATTGATTCGCTCATTAAAGCGGGCGCGTTTGACGATTTGGGACATATCCGCCGGGCGTTGTCCATGATTCATGAAGAAGCAGTGGACTCGAATGTGTCGGTCAAGCGCCAGGAAGCAGCGGGACAGTTTGACCTCTTTGGTGGTATGGGGATGGATGACGACGATCCCAGCACCGATTTGATGGTGACTATCCCTGACGTACCCGAGTGGGATAAGCGCGACAAACTCAACTTTGAGCGCGAGATGCTCGGTCTCTATGTGTCCGATCACCCGCTACGCGGTATTGAGGATCAGCTTGATGCGCTATCGGATTCTTCGGTGCAGGGTCTTTTGGCAGAGGATTCTCATAAACCTGATGGCGCCGTGGTCACGGTGGCTGGCATGATTACTTCGGTATCTCGTCGCGTGGCGAAATCCTCGGGTAACCCTTACGCCCGTATCGAGCTGGAAGACCGCACAGGTTCCATTGAAGTTATGTTCTTTGGCCGCGCTTACGAGCCTATTGCACCGGTGCTTTCAGAAGATTTGATTTGTACTATCAAGGGCCGCCTGCAACGTCGAGACGATGGCTCGACGACCATTAGTGCGCAGGAACTGAACCTCCCCGAGATTTCTGCCGACGGCACCTCGGGCCCGGTTGTTATCGCCATTCCCGAATTCAAAGCAACAGAGGAGACTCTGGGGGAGTTGCGCTCTATCTTGCGCAATCACCGCGGCGAATCAGAAGTTCGGATTGCTATGAATACGCGAACAAAGCGGATTATCATGCGTTTGGGCGCCGACTTGCGAGTTCAGCCCAATCCCGCCCTCTTTGGGGACCTCAAAGTTCTGTTGGGGCCGGCATGCCTAGACGTTTAGAGGGTTCATAGTCCTTTTCACCCAAGTATTCATCACTGAAAATGCGCTCCCTCTTCGGAGCGCATTTTCAGTATCTGACAGAAAAACCTCAGCAGGCTTGACCGCCCGCTATGATGGAGACATGAGTACTGAAGCAGCAGAAAACTACCGTGCCCCTCGACTTTCAACTCTTGATCTGCGCGGAACTCATCACACTTACGCCGAGTTGCGCTCGCTCATGCCTCGGCAGAACAGCGAATATGTAGGTAACGCCCAGCAGGCCGTGGACGAAATTATCGCCTCAGTACGCGAACGCGGTGCTGACTACGTCAAAGAACTCTCACAGCGATTTGACGGCGTAGAGCAGGGGGCTTTGCGGGTGCCGCCGGAAGCCATGAAAGACGCCGTCGACTCCATCAGCCCCGAACTCAAGGCGGCGCTGGAAGTATCTATCGAACGTAATCGTGCGTTTGCTGCCGCTCAAAAACCTGGTGAAACCAGCATTGAAGTAGCGCCGGGTGCTCACCTCATTAATCGCTGGACTCCCGTTCGCCGAGTGGGGGTGTATGTGCCCGGGGGATTGGCGGTTTACCCTTCGTCAGTCATTATGAATACCGTTCCGGCTCAGGCGGCAGGAGTAGAGTCCATCGTGCTGTGCACACCGCCGCAAAAAGAATTCGGCGGGTTGCCGCACCCCACTATTTTAGCTGCTGCCTCAATCTTAGGAATCGATGAAGTCTGGGCTATTGGAGGCGCCCAAGCCCTAGCGTCCATGGCGTACGGGCTCACCGATGATGCGGATATTCTTGAACCAGTCGATACCATCACCGGCCCCGGTAACATCTTTGTTGCCCTTGCCAAGCGAGCGTTGCAGGGCGTCGTCGGTGTAGACGGTGAAGCCGGAACGACTGAAATAGCCGTCATTGCAGACTCCTCAGCGAATCCTGATTTCGTTGCGGCAGATCTTATATCCCAGGCAGAACACGATCCCCACGCAGGATCAGTGTTCATCACCGATTCGCCAGAATTGGCGGAGAAAGTGCAAGAGGCTATTGCTAGGCGTGCCAGCGCCACAAAGCACCGTGACCGCGTTAAAGAAGCCCTAGAAGGCCCCCAATCGGGAATTATTCTCACCGATTCACTGCAACATAGCGTGGACGTCGCTAACGCCTACGCTCCCGAACACCTCGAAGTACATACCGAATCTGCAAGCGCAGTAGCTGCGCAGATTCGCAACGCCGGGGCAATCTTTATCGGCCCCTACTCGCCGGTTCCGCTGGGTGATTACGCCGCTGGATCAAACCACGTACTTCCCACCGGAGGAACTGCGGTTTTCGCATCGGGGCTGAACACCAGCACTTTTATGAAGGTTGTTCAGCTCATTGAGTACTCCCAGGACGCACTCGCTACAATTGGGGATCACATTGTTACGTTGTCTACTGACGAAGATTTACCAGCCCACGGTGAAGCCATTACCGCCCGTACCCGAGGAAATAACGCATGATTTGCCCTTATTGTCGGCACCCCGATTCCCGAGTGGTTGACTCGCGTACATCCGACGACGGCGCAGCAATTCGCCGGCGCCGCCAGTGCGCTGAATGTGGGCGCAGATTCTCTACGGTGGAAACCACCTCTGTTTCGGTCATCAAACGTTCAGGTGTAACTGAGCCGTTTAACCGCCAGAAAATTATCTCTGGCGTGCGCAAAGCATGCCAGGGGCGGCCAGTCTCCCAAGATGATTTGGCAAAGCTGGCACAGGAGGTGGAAGAGAGAATCCGTGCTCGCGGGCTTGCAGAAATTGATGCCCATGAAGTCGGGCTCACCATTCTAGAACCGCTCTCCAAGCTTGATACCGTAGCTTTTTTGCGTTTCGCCAGTGTCTACCAGGCCTTCGATAATCTGGAAGACTTTGAAAAAGCAATCGCTGACCTGCGTAAAGAGCGGGTTGACACTCCTGCTCCTGTAAAAGAAGAAGGGAGCGCAGAGGAACGGAATTCTCCGGTTAATAAGACGGTGAAGAAATCCAAGACATCGTCTTCCGGCGAAATAGACCAGCCGACTCTGCTCTAACTGGTTTAAAGTCCCTGTCTTGCCCGGGGGGAAGGGGCGAGACTCTAACGGGGATCAATCAGTAGAGCTTGGGTAAAGAAATCTGCTTCGAGGGAGCAGGCACGTACGAAAGCGTTACGGGCTTGCTCCCTTTGTGCATTTGAGGCGTGTGTGAGCTGGTGCTCCATCACTTCGAGTGTTTGAGCAGTGGCACGCAAAAATTCTTCGTCCCGGTAAGTCCCTATCCACAGTTTGTAGGGGTGGTCATCCGCGATTTCTTCTGGAAGGTACTCCGAAAGCTGGGCATACAACCAGAAACAAGGGAGTATCGCAGCAACTCCTACAACATAGTCGGAAGCCACTTCAGCCCTTAAAAAGTCAGTGTAAGCAAGGGTAAGGGGAGAAGGCTCCACAATGTTTGGCAGAGGGAACTTTCGATGCATTTCCTGCTCCACCGTAATAGTCTGGGTGACCGCCTTCGCCCACATCTTTCGCTCCTCCTCATGAGGGGCGAGGGAAGAGAGCCGCGACAATACAGAGCTGTAGACCTGCAAATAGTAGTCGTCTTGCTCCACATAGAAATGGAACTGTTCTGCGTTGAGAGTACCTTGCATCAAAGCGGGAACAATGCTCTCCTGCGAAAATCGGTCCAACGCATCGCCTGCTAATTCCCACAATTGCTGGGTAAATGGTCCTGCTGCGGGCACAACAGCTTGTCTTCTAGATGGTGAAGAGATGGTGCTATGGGGAACCTGCAGTGAGAACTGGGCCTGGCGGCGGAGGCGGTGGAAATGATCGAGGGGGCCATTACCATGACCCACTTGTAGATTTTCACCAAACTCGAGTGCTTCTCTTACCCACGCTGTCGACCACTGGACGGCGTCGGGCAAGGAATCTCCGTTAGCGATACGGCAGGCTAATGATGATGAGAGCGAACAACCCGTTCCATGAGAGGCAGTAGTGGTAATTTGGGGGGACTTTGCATGGGCTATCACACTGCTCGTACCTACCAGGAAGTTGCCCTTATCCTTGCCGGGTAGATGTCCACCTTTAGCCAATACCAAAGAACCGGTGCTTTGCGCCAGTTCCTGGGCTTGTTTAACCATATCGTCCGGATTTTTTGCAGGCGGCTGATGTAGTAGGAACGCCAACTCGTCGAGATTCGGGGTAATGATGCTGGCTCGATGGAGTAGCTCATGAGACACCGAATCTGCCAGCGCATCGCCAGAGGAAGCAACCATCACCGGGTCAACAATAATCGGAACCTCGGGCTTCTGGGTAGAGAAAAAAACCTCATCCAGCCACTCAACCACCATTTGAGTTGAGGTTTCATCTGCTAGCATCCCGATTTTGACGGCGTCAATAACTACATCATCTGAGACTGCCTTAAGCTGCGCTCGCAAGAACTCTGGCTCAGGGGTGTGTACCTGTTGCACGCCCTGTGTATTTTGTACGACCAAGGAAGTTATAACTCCCATGCCGTAACCTCCAGCAGCTGCAATGGCTTTGAGGTCTGCGTGCAATCCTGCACCACCCGTTGGGTCAGTGCCAGCGATAGAGAGTACTCGGGGAATCATTGTTTATTCTTCCTTCGGGGAAGGGGCAAAAGAAGATGGCGTATGGCTCGTAACCTGGGGTGGATGAGCGCTCAGAGTGAGAGCCGCTAGGCGGGGATTTTCGGCAGACATGATGGCAGAGACCACACAGACACCGTCCACCGTGGTTTGACGCACTGCATTGATATTGCTGCTAGTAATTCCACCAATGGCGACCGATGCTAAAGAGTTCTGGGCAGCTCGCCGGGCGAGTTTCTGTAATCCTGTGATGCCCAGAGGAGCACCGGCGTCTAACTTGGTAGAGGTGGCGAACACCGGGCCTAATCCCAGAACATCCGGGCGAATTGTAGTATCGAGTACAGCGTCCAATTCTGCTTCTGAACCCACCGACAAGCCGATACGAGGACTCGGTCCGAGCAACTCTCTCGCTTGGTGAAGGGGCATGTCGTCCTGACCAATGTGGACGTCAAAACCAAAGCGGGCTGCGATGTGTACGCGGTCGTTGACAACGACGTCGACCCCGTGTGGTCGCGCTACTTCAGCAACAGAGAGCAAAAGTTGGGTAAAAGTTGCATCGTCAGCATGTTTATCGCGCACCTGAACCACAGTGACACCACCTGCGATGGCTTGCTCCACAATCCCTGCTACGTTCTGCCACCCACCTGCCTGCACTGAATCGGTCACTAAATAGAGACCAAAATCTAGGGGAGGACGGCTCATGACTACGACTCCTCGATTTCTGCCATGTTGGGCAAAGAAGCATAAAGCGCATCTATCCATTGAGCATGAAAAGTTCCAGGCCCGTTGGAATGCTTGGCCGCGTGTTCAGCAGCAGTAGCGTAAGCAGCATGGGCTGCTACCGCTGCATCATGATAATAATCCGTGGAGGCTGTATAGGCGGCAACCACTGCTCCGAGTGAACAACCGGTACCTATCACCAGCGGCATGAGCTCGCTACCGCCTCTAATTTTTGTGATACGGTGCGCTGAAACAATAATGTCTGTTGCACCAGAAATCGCTACAACACCACCAGTAATTTCTGCCAGGGCGCTCGCCGCCTCAAGCGCCGATTCAGGGCAATCGGTGGAGTCGACTCCACGCCCACCTTGCGCCTGCGTGCGTGTTACCGCGGCGTGAAGGTTAATAACCTCTGAGGCATTAGCGCGTATAACTGCCGGATTGGCGTAGACCAAGGAGCTGGCAAGCTCGGTGCGCACTGTTAAACCGCCTACCGCGACCGGATCCAATACCCAAGGAGTCCCTAGCTCGCGTGCCACTTTAACCGCCGAACGCATGGCATCAATCATCGGCGGATCTGGATTCCCAACATTCACTAGGACGGCAGAGGCTACCGCAGCAAACTGTTCGGCTTCTTCCGGATGGCTGACCATCGCAGGAGATGCTCCTACCGCTAGCAGCACATCTGCGGTGATTTCTTGAACCACCGAGTTGGTCAGACAATGCACCAAAGGATTCGTGGCGCGGACAGAATGGTGTATAGATTCAAGGCTTGGATGCGACGAAGTCATTTCCACATTCCCTTCGCTAGTTCTAACTAGATCAGGTTCAACGGGTGTAATCTCAGCGCTTCTTCGGTAAAGCGCACCCCGTGTGACACCTCACCATAGTAGCAACAAAACAATCTGGAGTGAATGAACATCACAAAATTTCAGCCATGGAAAGCAAAAGGTGCGGATGTTCCGTGAACATCCGCACCTTTGTATCCTAACGATCAGCTGACTCTTAGTCGACATCCTCCACAGTCTGGGTCCAGCCAGCAGCCCAGAGCGCTGCACCGACGATACCGGCATTGTTGCGCAGGGTTGCCATGACGATGGGGGTCTCTACTTCATCTTCAAAGTAGGGAAGGAACTTATCGGGATTCTTCGAAACGCCGCCACCGATCACGAACAAATCGGGGGAGAACAGCATCTCAACATGGGTAAAGTAGCGGCGCAGACGTTTACCGTACTTCTTCCAGGAGAGATCCTCGCGTTCGCGGGCACGTGCTGAAGCACGCGATTCGGCGTCCTCCCCATCGATTTCCAGGTGGCCCAGCTCTGTGTTGGGAACAAGCTGACCGTTGATAATGAGGGCAGAGCCGATGCCGGTGCCCAGAGTAATCACGGCGATCAGACCGTCTTTGTCTTTGCCCTGCCCGTAGTGAGCTTCGGCGAGTCCGGCGGCATCGGCGTCATTGAGGCCATACACGCGGCGTCCACCTAGCGCCTTGGACATGATGCCTTCCAAATCAGCACCAATCCAAGTTTCGTCTACGTTGGCAGCGGAGAGAGTACGACCGTTTTTGACGACGGCGGGAAAGTCGATACCTATGGGAGAATCGGGTGCAGGCGCGAGGTCGCGGGACTGTAGTTCTTCCACAATCTGCACTACAACCTCGGCGCAAGCCTCGGGTGTCGCCGGTGAAGGAGTGGGAATGCGGAAGCGGTCCGACACCAGGTTACCGGTGCGGATATCGACAATACCGCCCTTCATGCCGGTTCCCCCGATATCAATGCCGATGGCAAGATCAGCGGGAGTAGGTTTGGTGACCTCTACCTGAATTTCTACGGTTTCGGTAACAGTTTCAGTCATGAGTTCTATCTTTCGGGTTAGGAAATGGTGGGAAGGGTAAGAATATCTGCGCCGTCTTGGGTGACCACGAGGGTGTGCTCGAATTGGGCAGTGCGCTTGCGGTCGCGGGTGACGACCGTCCAATCGTCCTCCCACATATCCCAGGCAATCTCACCGAGGGTGAGCATAGGTTCAATAGTGAATATCATGCCCGGTTCCATCACGGTGTTGTATGCCGGAGCTGCGTCGTAGTGAGGCACAATGAGTCCCGAGTGGAACTCACGGCCTACGCCGTGACCGGTGAAATCGCGCACCACACCGTAGCCAAATCGTGCGGCATATTTTTCGATAACGCGGCCAATCACGTTGATTTCTCGCCCGGGTTTGACCGCCTTGATAGCGCGGCGTAGGGATTCTTCGGTGCGCTCAACGAGCAGGCGTGATTCTTCGTCTACATCGCCCACTAGCAGGGTTACATTGGTGTCTCCGTGGACGCCGTTCTTATAGGCGGTGACATCTAGATTGAGAATATCGCCGTCTTCTAGAACGGTGGAGTCGGGGATACCGTGGCAGATAACTTCGTTGAGAGAAGTGCAGACTGCTTTGGTGTATCCGCGGTAGTCGACGGTCGAAGGGTAGGCGTCGTGGTCGCAGATGTACTCGTGAATAAGCACATCAATCTGATCGGTAGTTGTTCCGGGCTGGGCAATTTTCGATGCTTCAACAATGGCATTGGCAGCTATCTCACCGGCGGCACGCACCATCTCAATTTCCTCGGGAGTGTACATGTTGGAGTCATTCCCCTCGTTCGCCTCTGCTTTGCCCACGTATTCGGGGCGTTCGATGTGGGCGGGAACGGAGCGCATAGGGGCAATGACGCCGGGGCGTAGGTTGCCCAGGGGCGCCTTGCCGGGTTCGGCGGGTAAGTTATGTGAAGCAGGAGTTGTAGCCATACCCTCTATCTTAAACCTTGTGGCAGGGTAAGGGTGTTGAGGTGATGTTTCAAGCTCAGAATCTTTTGCCAACCGAGAGGCGAAGAGGAGCTGGACAGAGCTCACCCAAGCGGTTGGATTGAACACGCTATGATAGAAAAGTAAGCAGATTCACTGAATGCATTTCATTAAACTCAAGGAGTAAACATGGCTATTGAAGATTTGAGCGGTGCCCGCGACGAAAAGTTCTGGTACAACCTTTCCACCGGTCAGGTAGAGAAAGGACAGCAGTCTAAGATAACTGAGCTGTGGGGACCTTTTGATACGGCTGAAGAAGCTTCGCACGCGATGGAAAAGGCAAAAGCACGCAACGAAGAACTTGATGCCCAGAAGGATTCCTGGCTCTAGAATTTAATCGTTTCGCTGTTGAGCGAGAAGGTTTTTTAAACTTCAGGACGGTCACTACTGGTGAAGTAGTGACCGCCATTTTGCGCCGACATTAGGATTTAGCGGGGTGCAGAAATGCCCTGCTATAGATAGCGAAGAGTTCCTGGGAAGGGGCATAGCCTCTCTCACGTGCTGGGAAGGTCTTCTCAAACTGTTCGGCAGCTTCCGCATCTATCTGAAAGAGCGGGCTTTCGCTATAGACCCACCGTTGTCCGCCGAGTGAGCCTTCTGTGAGTTCTAGAACCAGAAGCGCCATCGGAAAAGATCCGTCGGCTATGCAGACCTTAAAATCGAGGCAGGCGCGGAATCCGCTACCGACGTAATTTTCTGGGTTGCCCATAATAACAACAGCTTCGTAGCCCAGCGCTTTAGCTCGTTCAAAACTCTCTTGCATGAGCATCTTGCCGATGCCTCTCCGCTGATAGCCAGGGTGCACCGCTAAGGGGCCGAAGGTCACGATTTTCTTTTCCTCACCCGCATCATTTTTCAGAGTGGACATCGTATACATGATGTTTCCCACCAGCTTGCCGTCAACTTCGGCAACCAGAGCCAGCTCGGGCACGAAATCTTCATGGGTACGCATGACGTGCACCAGATAGTGTTCGTTGCAGCCAGGCTGAAAAACGTTCCAGAAAGCATCCCGGTTAAGATTTTCAACTGCTTCATAGTCAGCGGAAGCCTCTAAACGGATCTCAACATTCACCTTTAGTGCTCCTTTAGTCATCAAAGCGATGCTCGGCAGCAGGGTAGGCTCCGGAGCGGACGTCGGCACGGTAGGCGCGAGCGCCGTCCTGAATTGTGTCAAAGAGGTTGGCGTACTGTTTGACGAAGCGGGCCATCTTGCCCTGGCGTAGGCCAAACATGTCTTGCCAGACCAAAACCTGACCGGTGGTTGCGCCACCGGCGCCAATTCCGATGGTGGGGATTTCCACGATGCGTTCAACCTCGGCGGCGACGTCTGATCGGAGCATTTCCATCAGAATGCAGAAAGCGCCTGCTTCTTCCATGAGTCGGGCCGTTTCTACAACCTTTGCCCCTGTTTCGCCGCGCCCCTGCACTCGATAACCGCCCAGAGCGTGTTCAGACTGGGGTGTGAATCCGATATGCGCCATGACAGGGATACCAGCTTGAGCAACCGCGCGGACGTGGTCAACGAAATAATCATTGACCTCCATTTTGACGGCGTGAGCGCCTCCTTCTTTCATCATTCGAACAGCTGTTGCCACAGCCTGCTCAGGGGACTGCTGGTAGGAACCAAAGGGCAGATCAGCTACAACCAGTGCTCGCTGTGCCCCGGCAGCTACTGCTCCAACGAGTGGAATCATCTGATCCACGGTGATGCTGAGAGTTGATTCGTGCCCTAACACGTTGGATCCGGCAGAATCGCCCACCAGAAGAATCTCGATTCCCGCACTATCAAAGATTTGAGCGGTGAGATAGTCATAGCTGGTCAGCATCGCAAACTTTTCGCCCTGTTTCTTTGCCGCAGCAAGATGTACGGTACGAATTTTGCGGACACCATCAAAGACACTGGCAGACTGTTTTTCTGGGTGCTCCGCCGGAGTAACTGGGTCAGGGGAGCTTTCGGAATACGGTGCGGTTTCCTCAGAACCGGCACCCAATGAATCATCTGAAGAAGTCATACCCACGACTTTACCCGCCTTGAGCTCAGAACCTTATAAAGTGAGAGAGAACAACTTTCTTCCCACGCTGGGAAGAAAACGACCATGTATTGAAGGAGCCCCGTGGATCGCCAACAAGAGTTCGTATTGCGCACCATTGAAGAACGAGACGTTCGCTTTGTGCGCATGTGGTTTACCGATGTGGTGGGCACCCTAAAATCGGTGGCGCTCGCTCCTGCAGAAGTTGAAGGTGCCTTTGCCGAGGGGCTGGGGTTTGATGGCTCTGCCATCGAAGGGCTCTCTCGCATCTATGAATCCGATATGCTGTTACAGCCTGATCCATCCACCTTCCAAATTCTTCCCTGGCGCGGGGACGAAGTCCCTACCTCTCGCATGTTCTGCGACATTCTCACACCCGATGGTGAGCCTAGTGCCGCGGATACTCGCGGAGTTCTCAAACGAACCTTAGAAAAGGCATCGGGTATGGGATTTACCTGCTACACCTCACCGGAGATTGAGTTCTACCTTCTCAAATCACGCGAACTCGGTGCCGACGGATTTCCCACTCCGGTCGATAGCGAATCCTACTTTGATCACACTCCCGGCGGTATCGTCCAAGATTTTCGACGACGCGCGGTAACCATGCTGGAAGAAGTCGGTATTTCGGTGGAATTCTCCCACCACGAGGCAGGTCCCGGTCAAAACGAGATTGATCTGCGCCATGCCGATGCGTTGCAAACAGCAGATAACATCATGACCTTCCGCACCATCATCAAAGAAGTGGCACTGTCACAGAACCTCTATGCGACATTCATGCCCAAGCCCTTCACCGACCACCCCGGCTCGGGTATGCACACTCATTTCTCCCTCTTTGAGGGGGACACCAATGCTTTCTTTGAAGCAGGGGCAGAGTTCCAGCTCTCCCGCACAGCCCGCCACTTTATTGCCGGCGTGCTCAAACACGCACCAGAATTTAGCGCTGTGACCAATCAGTTTGTGAACTCATATAAGCGACTGTGGGGTGGGGGAGAAGCACCCTCTTACGTGTCTTGGGGGCATAATAACCGTTCAGCACTGGTTCGTGTACCGCTGTACAAGCCCAATAAAATGCAATCAGCTCGCATCGAATATCGCGGTGTTGATTCGGCAGCGAATCCATACCTTGCCTACGCCGTTATCCTCGGAGCAGGGCTCAAAGGTATTGAAAACGAATACGAACTGGCGCCAGAAGTCACCGAAGACCTTCAAGCACTCAGCTCAGCAGAGCGCCGCGCCATGGGCTACCATTCGCTCCCTAGCTCCCTACACGATGCCATCCAGCGCACAGAAGATTCTGACTTCATGGCAGAAATCCTCGGCGAACAGGTTTTCGAACAGTTCCTGCGCAACAAACGTAATGATTGGGACGCCTACCGAGCCGAAGTCACCCCTTACGAGCTTAAACATAATCTCGGCATCCTCTAACCCCTGTCTTAACCTCGTTACACCTCACCGGAAGGAAGATCAGTGGCAGGAAATGAGCCCAATACTGACGCCATGAGTCTGGCAGAAATAGCCAAGCGCAACGAAAGCCGTATGCTCGCCGAAATGGTTAGCATCGGTTTCTTCGACGCTGCCAAAAGCGCCCGCTGGCTCAAATCTCCTGAGTTAGAGAGCATCGATCGCCAGAAGCTTTTTGCCGGGCTCCGGTATGCGCCCTCTCCTGACATCGCGTTGCCTGCAATCGTGCGCATGCTGGACAAAGATCCGACTCTTGCCCGCTATGTGGAACAGGGCGATCAGCAACTGCCTTTCTTCCGGTTACTGGGGTCATCAGAGGCTCTCGGAGACTTTTTGATGCGACGACCGGAGCATACCGACGTCTTCAACATTGATCCGACTGCACCGCAGGTCGACGAATTTCCCCGCACTCTGCTGCCCGAAATAGACCACGAGCACCTCACCCCCTTTGCGCCGCTTGACACCCAGTACCGCACACAGATGCTTCAAACGGTAGGGGCAGACCCTGCAGCGGCCAACCCGATTGCCACTATGGGCGGAAAAGATGCCTACGTTACCCTTCGCTCGCAATACCGCAGGTTCCTTTGTGAAATAGCTATTCGTGATACGTGCTCACCAGCACCCCACGAATTCATGCCCACCGTGGGGCGAAAGCTCTCCGATCTCGCTGCCGCCACACTCGACGCAGCGCTGGCGATATCCCGTCAAGAAGCCGGCGAAAAATTTGATGCAGCCGAAGTCGCACAGGTTGAAGTTGCCGTCATTGGTATGGGCAAATGCGGCGCCCGTGAACTCAACTACATCTCCGACGTCGACGTTGTCTACGCGGTGGACCGTGTGCCGCTTTCCGACCTGCCCGCCGATACCCAGCAGATAGATGAATCTACCGCATCCGCCATTGGTAGCGAGCTCGTGCAAGGTCTCGCCCGCGCCATCATGGGCCCAGCCCCAGAACCGATGCTGTGGGAAGTTGACGCAAACTTGCGCCCCGAAGGCAAAGACGGCGCGTTAGTGCGTACCGTAGATTCCTTCAAAACCTACTACAAACGCTGGGCAGAGAACTGGGAGTTCCAGGCGCTCCTCAAGGCCCGCCCGGTTGCTGGCAACGCTCAACTGAGCAAACGTTGGATGAGCGCCATGCACCCTCTCATCTGGGAATCAGCGGCGCGTGATGGTTTTGTGGAATCGGTTCAAGCAATGCGCGCTCGCGTGACTGACAACATTCCAAAAGCAGAAATTGACCGGCAGATTAAGCTCGGCCCGGGCGGTTTGCGGGACGTCGAATTTACCGTTCAGCTTCTGCAACTGGTGCACGGTCGAACCGACCCTACGGTGCGAACTCAAGCTACCGTTGACTCGCTGGGAGCACTCACTAACGCCAGCTACATTGGGCGAGCCGATGCCGCCCAATTCACCGATGACTATAAATATCTCCGCTTATTAGAACACCGCATCCAGCTTCTGCGCATGCGCCGAACCCATCTGATGCCCGATAAACCGGCAGATCAGAGGGTTCTTGCTCGTTCTATTGTTCCCACAGACGAAATCGGCAAGCTCAACGTTGATGAAATGATGAAGGCATGGAACCGGCTCAAACGCCATGTAAAATCGCTGCATCAGCAACTCTTCTTTAGGCCCTTGCTGGCAGCGGTTGCCAACCTGAGCAAAGACGAGCTTGCGTTGACTAAAGAAGCTGCACAGGATCGTCTTGCGGCCCTGGGCTATAAAGACCCCCGTGGAGCGATGCGCCATATTGAGGCGCTTACCAAGGGCATCCAACGCTCAGCAGAAATCCAGCGCACCATCATGCCGGTACTTCTAGGCTGGTTTGCCAAAGGCGTAGATCCCGATGCTGGTCTTCTGGGATTCCGCAGAATCTCAGAATCACTAGGTACCACCCCCTGGTATCTTCGAATGCTACGAGATTCACCGGCAGCAGCAGAGCGCCTGTGCCAGATTCTCGCCTCATCGCGTTTTATTGCAGATATTCTTGAAGACGTTCCCGAATCCATTGCCTGGCTCGACCGGGACGCCGAGCTCAAACCGCGTAGTTTTGATGATCTCAACACTCAAATACGTAATCAGCTCACTCGCCATCCCCAAACCGACAGCGCCATCCG
The DNA here is from genome assembly GCF_042677725.1 of Rothia amarae. Lineage (NCBI taxonomy): Bacteria > Bacillati > Actinomycetota > Actinomycetes > Micrococcales > Micrococcaceae > Rothia > Rothia amarae. Next base: position 187,600 of record NZ_JBHUCN010000005.1, on the reverse strand, counting down.
AAATCTGCGCCTGATTCGCCGTCGGGAAATTCTCCGACTTGCCATGGGCGAATCGGCAAACCTGCTGGATATTGAAGATATTGCGATTGGCTTGTCCAACATAGACCAGGCGGCCATAGAAGGTGCGCTGATGATTGCCCAGCGCGAGCGTTACCTGGGCGAGGACTCAGACGACGTAATTGAGCCTCTCACCGACGTCGCCATTATCGCCATGGGTCGCCAAGGTGGTCGCGAGATTGGTTACGGTTCTGACGCCGATTTGATGTACGTTCACCAGCCCCGCCCCGAGGCGGACGAACGCGAAGCTCTCGCCGAGGCAAACGAGCTGATTCAGCGCACCGTTCACCTGCTCAAGCAGCCATGCAAGCCACCTATCCGCGCTGAAAAGCTTCTAGAGATCGACGCGGATTTGCGGCCCGAGGGTAAATCAGGGCCTATGGTGCGTTCGCTTGATTCCTACCGCGAATATTATGAGCGTTGGGCAGATACCTGGGAATTCCAGGCGTTACTGCGCGCCCGCCCTATTGCGGGTTCCTATGAGCTGGCGGCGGCTTTTGTCGATTTGATTAATCGCTACCGCTATCCCTCTCGTTTTGAGCAGAAACAAATCATTGAAATTCGCCGGATGAAAGCGCGGGTGGAGAATGAGCGGATGCCGCGTGGTGCCGACCGTACCCGGCAACTCAAACTGGGCAGAGGCGGGCTGAGCGATGTGGAGTGGATCGTTCAGCTTTTGCAACTGTGTTTTGCTCACGATTATCCGCAGCTTCAGGTCACCGGCACCATCTCCGCGCTCAACGCTGCTGCAGAGTTGGGTCTAGTAGAGGTAGAGGATGCCGGGACCCTCAAAGACGCCTGGAGACTCGCCACCAAAATCCGCGGATGCAATGTGCTGCGTACCGGGCGCGCCTCTGACGTGCTGACCTCCCAGCGTACAGATTTGGAAGCAATAGCCCGCTGGTGCGGCTATGCGCCCGGGCACGCACGCGATCTTGAAGAAGACTACCTGCGGCTTACCCGCCATTCGCGGCAGGTGTTTGAACGACTCTTCTTCGATACCGATTTACTGCGGCTTGAGCCTCGGTCCTAGTGTTTCTCCGCTTTTGAAATCTGCTCAGAAAGGTTATCGGGGGATAGATTTGCCTCAGAAAATGCCTCGGTAAGCGGCAATTGCAAGCGCAAATCGGTGCCTGGGCAGATTTCGACGTGGGCTCTTTTCAGCTTGAAATCGACCACGTGCCCACCGCGGGTGAGTGATGAATCAATGAAGTGTGCGTGACAGCCGGGAACGCCAATGCCCTGCTCATAAATGGGCGTTCGGAACGCCACAATGGTGCCCTCGACGTCGTCGAACTGCACAATCTCTTCGTTATTGGTGGCATCTACCATTTTGGGGTAGGGCTTACTCTGCTTGATGACCGTGCGGGTGCGTACCCAATCGAACTCGCCCCAGATTTTCAATGCATACATATAATTCTTGGAACCGGTGAAATGATCGAGGATTTCAGCGGCAGAATTGCGCAAAAGGTTCTCAGGCAATTCCCGCTGTAGTACCGGTTGAAAATGGGTGACGACGGCAAACGGGGTGCGTTGATTTAGTCCGGCTGGGGTAACGGTGCCGTCATGGCGCATCTGATAGCAAATCCCATCGAGAACGATCATCTCGCCGTCGAGCCCGTCAAAGGTACCCACGCCAAAATCGCCGTGGGTGAGCAACTCGCCGATGGTGAGCTCGCCGTCGTAAATTCCATCCAATAGCTGGGACATCAATCCGGTTTGGAACACCTCGTTCCTGCGCTGAATAGGCTGATGGGCGCTGGTTAAATTAGGGGTTTTCATGGTTTCCTCCATCATTCGTTGGACCAAAGCAAAGGGAGATTCCACAGATGGTGGAATCTCCCTTTCACAAAGTCACATCAGAATCAAAATATTAGACACCGAAGTACATCTGGAATTCAAGCGGGTGGGGGATGAGCTTGAGGGGTTCAAGTTCAACCTGACGCTTGTAAGAAATCCATGCTTCGATGAGGTCCTCGGTGAAGACATCACCCTGCAACAAGAAGTCATGATCTTCTTCGAGTGCTGCCAAAGCTTCTTCGAGGTTCTCCGGTGCCTTCTTGATATCTGCAGCTTCCTCGGCGGGGAGCTCGTAGAGATCCTTGTCGATAGGTGCTGGGGGTTCGATACGGTTGCGGATGCCGTCCAAACCAGCCATCAGCTGTGCGGCAAAAGCAAGGTAAGGGTTACAGGAGGGATCCGGCGCGCGGAATTCAAGACGCTTTGCCTTGGGGTTGGTGCCGGTAATCGGGATGCGGATACCTGCTGAGCGGTTGCCCTGCGAGTACACCATGTTGATGGGTGCTTCGTAGCCGGGTACCAGGCGCTTGTAAGAGTTCACCGTGGGGTTGGTGAACGCGAGAACAGCGGAGGAATGCTCAATCAGACCACCAATGTACCAGCGTGCGGTATCGGAAAGGTTAGCGTAGCCGCGCTCGTCGAAGAAGAGGGGCTCGCCGTCCTGCCACAGTGACTGGTGGCAGTGCATACCAGAACCGTTGTCGCCGAACACAGGCTTGGGCATGAATGTAACGGTCTTGCCATAGGCATCGGCAGTATTCTTGATGACGTATTTGAACTTCAGCAAATCATCTGCAGCCTGAGTCAAAGTGGAGAACTTGTAGTTAATTTCAGCCTGACCTGCTGCGCCAACTTCGTGGTGGGCGCGTTCAACTTCTAGTCCAACCTCGTCCATGACGACGCTCATGGCATCGCGCAAATCCGCCTGCTTGTCTACAGGAGAAACGGGGAAGTAGCCACCCTTGATGGGAGTTTTGTTACCCAGGTTGCCGCCCTCTTCCTTGCGAGCGGTGTTCCAGTAAGCCTCATCGGAATCAATCTTGAAACCGGTGGACTGGGGAGTGACTTCATAACGAACATCTTCGAAGACAAAGAATTCTGCTTCAGAGGCGAAAAACGCGGTATCAGCAATACCAGTGGACTTCAGGTAGTCTTCAGCACGCTCAGCCACGCCGCGAGGATCACGGTGGTAGGGATCGCCGGTGCGGGGATTCACGATGGAACCGGTGATGTTGAGGGTTTTCTCAACGCGGAAAGGATCGACGTAGGCGCTCTTGGGATCAGGAATCAGTTGCATGTCCGATTCAGCGATGCCCTGAAAGCCTCGGATGGAGGAGCCATCGAACATCTGTCCGGTCACGAAGAAGTCTTCGTCAATGGACTTTGCGGGCATGTTGAAGTGCTGCTGGACGCCGGGCATATCGCAGAATCGAATGTCGACGAACTTGATGCCGTTTTCTTCATCCCGGATAAAATCCAGAACTTCCTGTGAGCTTGTAAACATGGTCGGTTTTCTCCTTAGTCGAGTTTGAGGCGACCCGATTTTCTCTGAAGCGTTTTCTTCAGAGGTTGTCTCTACAGTCTATTGTTCCCTTTTTGCGGCTCGGTATCATCTTTGTTTCGTACTTGTAACAGTAAATTGAGAGATGAATCACCCAAAACCTAGTTTTCAAGGGAGGGTTTGCAGTAGTTTCCCCTCCTCGGACTGATTCGGTAGTCTTGTTGTTGTGATTGATCGCAACGACGTGGGCGGCTGGCTCGACGGCCCTCCCACTACCCAGAATTATCCCGGCGAGTATATGGGCAGACCGCAAAAAGGTCCTGGATCCCTGGCTCGCTTCGGACGGCGTATCCTCGCTTTTATCGTCGACTGGTATCTGTGCTGGGGAATTCTGGCACTTATCGGCTGGCCTCAGGGCAATGTCGCTCAATCCATAGCCCTTCTGATTTTCGTATGGCTGTATCAGAGCGTGTGCGTAGGATTTATGGGGCACACCTTAGGGCATCTTCTGTTGGGCATGCAGGTTCAGCGTTTGGACGGCACCCCAGCGGGGTGGGCAACCGGTTTTATCCGCTCTTCCCTGATTATGTTGGTAATTCCTGTCTTCTTGATGGATGCTGATCAGCGCGGTGCTCACGATCGTATTCGCAATACTGCGCTGGTTCGTATCCGCTAACAGCTCTTTTTAGAACTGATCGATTTCAATCTTTTTCATCGTGAATGTAAAGTCGTGGACGTCGCCGCCGTCTGAAATCATCATCCAGTCTCCTGCGATGCGAGCTTCGGAGAACATCACTTGCTGGTCTGATGCTGGAACCAAAATTGGAGTTTTTGCAGTGGAACCGGGGAAAAGGCGCAGAAGCATCTGGGTAAATTCTTGAGTGTGATGACCTCGCGTATACATCAGCGCTGGCATAATAAAGGGTCGGGGCTCATTCTCTGGCTGCGCAAGCATCAACTGCCAGCTCACCCCACAGCGGTCTTCGACCCAGGCATATAAGTCGCTAAAAGGGTAGGAACCTAACTCCATCAGTACCTGGGCGCCGTCGTCCGCTTATACCCGATAGGCTTCGCGCAAACTTTCTTGACCGTTATCATCCGTAGCGGGATTAAAATTTACTCTAAAACTCATCGATGGAGTGGGGCGAAAAGTCCCGTCTGCATTGATGATATTGATGCGATAGCCCTGAAAATTCAAATCTAAGGTGAACATTTCACCCGCCAAATCTTTCTGGAATTCGAGGGGATTCTCTGGATACCGCACTTCTTGGGTAATGGTTGCCCCGAATGCCCTTTCGTAGAGCTCTGCCATGTGATCTGCATCGTGGTCTGACCAGAGAGAAGGGACTATTTTCTACATGTTTACCTGCTAACTAAGAACGGGAGGGCACTGTTCCCTTCAGACAATAGCGCACAAAAATAGCTCCCCGGCGCACCAGGGAGCTATTTGTAGAGAAAAACGGAGTAACCATCACTTAGCGGCCGCGCATACCCTTACGGTCGGGGCGCATGCGAGTGGGGTCAATTCCCTTAGGCATGGGCATCAAGTTATTACCCAGCGACGAGAGTCGACCATTAATAGCGTGAACTTCCTGCTCGGTGAGAGTCTTGGGAAGTTTGCGCATTTCTTTAGTGATGTTCTTGACCGGAGTCTGACCTTCGCCATTTCCGGACTTAATCACATGCACAGGAACGTTGGGCGCAATACGCTTGAGACGCTTCTTCTCCTGGGCGATAAGTCCGCCCACACGCTGAGAATGACCCTCAGTGACCAAGACGACGCCGGGGCGACCGAGGGCACGGAACACCAAATCCTGAGTGCGGGGGTTCATTGCTACGGGGCGCTCTTCGACAATCCAACCGCGGCGCAATGAGCTCAAAGCGGCACCAGAGGCACCGGGCTGACCATCAATCTGATTGAAAGCAGCTCGTTCTGCGCGGCGCGAAAGAACCAAAACAGCAACCAAAATGGCAAAGGGAATACCGATGAGAGTCCAGGTAATCCAGTTACCCGTCAATACACCGATGAGGATGAAGAGCAACAGAACAGCAAGAGCACATGCCAACATAACCCAAACAACGTTAGGGTCTGACTTGCGGGTCATGGCGAAGACCTGCTTCATCTGGGCAAACATGCCCGGACCTTTATCTTTTTTCTTCTGTTCTTTTTCAGCGCGTGCATCTTCGCGTCTTGAAGCCACAATCTGTCCTTCGTCCAAAGGGTCTTGAATTATGCGGCGGGTCAGACCCACCGCTCTCGGTCTCATTCTAGCTGACCGTTGCAAATAGCCTCAACGATGCGCGGCGTATTCACGGCTTAGTAGCCTGCCGCCACCAGCGCCGAAGCTTCCTGCAGCGCTGCGCCGTCGTCATCGATGTGTGCCAATTCGGGAGGAATCGGGTAACCATTGTGTTTCATAGCGCGAGCCCAGAGACGGCCTGCACGGTAGGAGGAGCGAACCATCGGTCCCGCCATCACACCGGCAAATCCAATATCCTCAGCCATCTTGGCGTAGTTGAGGAATTCCTGAGGCTTCACCCATCGATCAATGGGGTGGAACAGGGGACCTGGGCGCAGGTACTGGGTGAGTGTAATGGTGTCGCACCCGTAGTCGTGCAAATCGCACAGGGCTTCATAAATTTCTTCGTCGGTCTCACCCATACCCAAGATGAGGTTTGACTTGGTAATCATGCCGTTTTCTTTACCCTGCTGGATAACTTCCAACGAGCGCTCATAGCGGAACGCGGGGCGAATCTTGCGGAAAATACGCGGAACGGTTTCTAGGTTGTGGGCAAAAACCTCGGGCTTAGCATCAATTACCTGCTGCAAATCTGATTCTTTACCCTTGAAGTCAGGAATCAGAATTTCGACGCCGGTACCGGGGGAGACCTTGTGAATCTGGCGGATTGTCTCGGCGTACAGCCACGCTCCGCCGTCCTCCAAATCATCGCGTGCAACACCGGTGACTGTAGTGTAGCGCAGGTTCATTTTTTTCACGTTCAAGGCAACCTTGACCGGCTCAGTCTTATCGAGAGCAACCGGCTTACCCGTAGCAATCGCACAGAAGTCACAGCGACGGGTGCATTCTGAACCACCGATGAGGTAGGTCGCTTCACGGTCTTCCCAGCACTCGTAGATGTTCGGGCAACCCGCTTCCTCACACACAGTATGCAAACCGGATCCTGTAGAGAGATCAATCATCTCTTTGTAGTTGGGGCCGACTTTAGCCTTGGTCTTAATCCAGTGAGGCTTCTTCTCAATAGGTACCTCGGCGTTGCGCGCTTCAACGCGAAGCAACTTACGTCCTTCGGCCGTTACACTCATTCTCTGCTCCTTTGTGGTGCTTCCCTCACGGGATAAAAATTCAAGTGGATATACCCCAGGCGGTTGTGTTGACTCCGACTCTTGCTAGATTTCCTAGGCGGAGTGGGGCTCAAACTGGGCCGCTAACTGATCTGCGTATGCAATCAGTTCTTTCTCTAATCTTTCAACAATTTCAACCGGCTCAAAATTCCTGCCGAGCTGCTCGGAAATACTCGTGACTCCGGCGTCAGAAATTCCGCAGGGAATGAACTGCCCGAACGGGTCTAAATCGTTAGAGCAGTTGATGGAGAATCCGTGCATTGTGGTGTTCTTGGCAACTCTGATTCCGATGGCGGCAATCTTCTTATCTTGCTCACCATTTTTACCGACCATCCACACACCGCTACGACCTTCGACCCGCTCGGCGTGAATATCTAGCGAAGCTAGCACATTGATCAAAATTTCTTCAATAATGCGAACGTATTTCACCACGTCAATTGGCTCGGGCAGGCGCACGATGGGGTAGCCCACGAGTTGTCCGGGACCATGCCAGGTGAGTTTACCGCCGCGGTCAATTTTGACGACGCGCGTGGAGGAATCCTGCGGGTACTCGTGGTCTTCGGTGCGTTTACCGGCTGTAATAACTGACTCATGTTCTAGCAAGAGAACGGTGTTTTGCTGTTCCTGGGCAGCCACCTTCGCATGTACTTTTTGCTGAAGTTCTAGCGCTTCAACATAATCTACAAAATCGGGTGCAAAACCAACCCGTTCAATGTTCACGGTCATGTATCTACCCTAACGCCATTGAGGAAAGGAGAGAAACCGCGGGGACTGTGAGATTGAACGAGCAAATAATCCGCACCCCACAGAAGGAATCTGCGTTACAAACCAATGTGACGCTTTAAGACGGTTTCGCTCTCAACTTCAAAGGGAAGGTGACAAGTACCGATACTGAAGCTGTGGATAACTCTGGGCGCGGATTGGCGCGGTGCGGTATTAGTATCCCTATGAAGAACGAAGAAACCGCACCAGAGAATCAAGCCGTATCGGCGCCGTCGAACCAGCTCATTGACCTGAGATTTTCGATGTACTCCGATGCTGAACGATCCATCTGGTCAGCTAGGTATCAACCTACTTCACAACAGGACATCTTAGGTATCCCTGCTGGGACTTACTGTATGGAAGAAATTCCCCACGGACCAGCTTCCGAAGCACTTCTGCGCCCTGCGGATCGCCTCTGCGCACTCACCCAGCACCAGCACGTTGCCACGGTATTTGCTCTTGCCAGCTCCGGAGCCAGGGACCAAATCTGGTACGAGCAGGTTGACGGCGGAACCCTTGCCCAAGCTATCTCCCAGCGCGGTAAACTTCCCGGTGAAGAAGTGGCGACCATTGCAGCCGGGCTTGTGTATGCCATGACGTGGTTTCATCAGCAACAAATGGCTTTTACAGAGTTCACCGCTCACCGCATATTTTTCACCTCTAACGGTACACTCAAGGTCTTGGCGCCCGATGTAGATTTGCGGGGCAAGAACTCTACGGTTGCCGAAGAATACTATCGAAAAGATATCGCAGCTGTTGCATCTATCCTGTGGGAATGTTTGACAGGTGAGGCACCCGGGGACGTTCTCCACCGTCCGCCGCTTAAACTCTTGCTTCCCGCCACCAAACCAGAGCTCGGCGTCACTCTTGAACACGCCATTGACCAAGATAAGCCGCAGCCAAGCCTTCAAGAAATCAACGCCATCATTCAGCATCATTTCTCTGCGCAGCCCGTTGACCTTTTTGCTAGCGCCCATCCCTCGGTCAGAGGGGAGCTACCCGCGCGTCGCCAACCCTCCAAGAAAAAGGCAACATCGCAGAAAGTACTGGGGAGTAAGGTCTCTCAACCAGCGCAGGGAATACAGCAGAAACTGAGACGTGCCGGCAGCGCATGTCTGATTTTGGCTATCATCGGTGCAGGCTCTTATGCACTTTTCGAACACCTCAACTCTCCTACAGCACCGGTTACTGCTGAGAGCCAGGAAACTTCCCCCCAGGCTTCTATGGCAACTACATCGCTGGAAGCATCACCCATGGCTGAACAGAACCCTGAGGAAATCATGACTCATCTGGTGGAGCAACGAAATTCTGTACTCGCCCAAGGACAGCGCACTCTCATTTCCTCCTATGCTCAATCTGGCTCCGACCTGGAAAAACAGGACGCTCAGTTACTCTCCCGGGATACGCACAGAACGCTGAAATCTATGCCCTTGAACATCGTTTCTATCGAAGATATGCAGACGGACGGCGGGGAGCTGAGCATGAGAGTAACTCTTTCCGCAGATAAACCAGATAACTTCACCCCTGAGAACGCCCAGAGCATGGGGCTCACCATACAAGGTAATACGCTCCAACAAGAGGTGACTTTCACGGTGCAGAAGAGCGATGAAGGGTGGCGTCTTCTCTCTGCGGAACCTCGTTCACCCTCAAAGACTTCCTCTTAAACTCAAAGTGCCTCCGCTCAACAGCGGAGGCACTTTTAAATCAACGGTGAACGAATTAGAGAAGAATCGTTGCGATGGCGATATTAATCAGACCCAAGCCGCCTACGGTGTGAGCCAAAGGAATATTGCGAGCGGCTTCCAGATTGCCAGTTGCGCGCGCCTTCTTATATTTCTTCTGTCCGAAGAAAGCAGCGATAGCCACGATAATGCCCAGAAGCATCTTGATGCCAACGTACATGTGGAACATGGTGTTCGATTCTGAACCCAGATTGCTCATCATAATGAAATACAGGGCAAAACCAGTCACAATCTGTAGCAGAGCCGCATGGAACTGCCCGGGCACTACAATGCCTTTTTTGAAGTTAGCAATCCAGATACCAACCACCATGGTTGCACCTAAAACGTGCAAGAAAACGAGAATACTTGTTGCGATAGCCATGACCTTAGTCTACTTAAGATAACCCACCTTTATCGACAGTCTGTGACTAAATATGTAGTGGAACAGAGCACCAAAAAGGGAGCCGCAGCAAAAACTGCGACTCCCTTCTTATCAACCCTTGAGGATCTCTACGGTTTAGAGACCTAGCTCAGCTTCAAATGCTGCTTCTTCAAGGCGCTGCTTGAGGAAGTTCAAGAAACGGCCAGCGTCTGCACCATCGACTACACGGTGATCGTAAGTCAAGGAGAAGTAAGCGAGGCTACGGATAGCGATTACATCGTTGCCATCAGCATCCTGGATTACAGCAGGGCGCTTGTTGGTCGAACCGATGCCCAAGATAGCTACGTTGGGCTGGTTGATGATCGGGGTGAAGAATACACCGCCGGTCTGACCGGTGCTGGAGATAGTGAAGGTTGAACCGGAGAGTTCCTCAGGACCAATCTTGCCATCGCGCGCACGACCTGCGACGTCGCCAATCTTCTTAGCCAAACCGGAGATGTTCAAATCGCCGGCGTCCTGAACTACAGGAACGAGCAGACCCTTGGGGGTATCTACTGCAAGACCAATGTTTTCAGAACCGTGGTAAGTGATTTCCTTGAGGTCTTCAGACATCGAAGCGTTGAACTGCGGGAACTGCTGCAGAGCCTCGGTCACTACCTTGGTGAAGAAGGGCAGGAAGGTGAGCTTAGCACCCTCGCGAGCTGCAAAGCCATCCTTAGCCTTGTTGCGCAAAGCAACCAGACGGGTCAAATCAATTTCCTGAACAGTGGTCAGCTGAGCTGAAGTCTGCAGGGATTCAACCATACGCTTAGCGATGGTCTGGCGGATGCGGGGAGCCTTTTCAGTGGTACCGCGCTTAGATGACGCCGCAGCCTTGGGAGCTGCCTGCTTCTGAGGAGCTGCGGGGGTAGCGGGAGCCACCGAAGGGGCAGATGTATCTGCTGCTGCGGATGACTCGGAAGATGCCTTCTTAGCCTCTGCTGCTGCCTGAACGTCCTGCTTGCGGATACGACCGCCAACGCCGGTGCCCTTGATGGTGGAAAGGTCAATGTTTTCCTGCTTCGCAAGCTTGCGAACCAAAGGAGTTACATAGACGTCGCCGGATTCAGAGGACTCTGAAGAATCGCTGGACTTAACGTCAGCCTGCTCAGCCTGAGCAGCTTCTTTTTCGTCCTTCGCAGGAGCTTCAGCTTCTTCTTTTTCTTCAGCAGGAGCGGGCTTCTGATCTTCCTTCTTCTCTTCAGCAGGAGCTTCAGACTTTGAAGAAGCAGCGGACGCATCGCCAACGATAGCCAGAACCTGGCCAACCTCAGCTTCTTCGTCTTCTTCAACGCGGATTTCCAGAAGGGTACCTGCAACGGGTGAAGGAACCTCGGTGTCTACCTTGTCGGTGGAAACTTCGAGAAGGGGCTCGTCAACCTCTACGGTCTCGCCAACTTCCTTCAACCAGCGGGTAACGGTACCTTCGGTCACGGACTCGCCCAGTGCGGGAAGAGTTACTTCCTGACCCTCGGAGGAACCGGAAGTAGACTTGGACTCGGTTGCAGGGGTTTCCTCTGCAGCGGTCTCTTCTGCCTGCTCTTCAGCTTCCTCTTCAAGGGGAGCTTCGTCTTCAGCCTTCTGAGCTGAGGAGTCGTCGGATGAAGCGGAGCCGTCGCCGATGATGACGAGCGCGCCACCAACCTCTACGTCTTCGTCTTCTTCAACCAGAATCTTCTCAACGGTACCTGCAACGGGTGAAGGAACCTCGGTGTCTACCTTGTCGGTGGAAACTTCGAGAAGGGGGTCGTCAACGGATACGGTGTCGCCAACTTCTACGAGCCAGCGGGTAACGGTACCTTCGGTAACGGATTCGCCCAGTGCGGGCAGTTCTACTGTGTGGGACATGCTCTTTCTCGTCTCTTTCGTGTAGATGCTTAGTCGTACAGTGCGAAGGCGGCGGTTTCGCAACCGCCACCTTCTCAGTCTTTATTAGCCGTGCAGGGGAGCGCCGGCAAGTGCCATGGCAGCTTCGCCCAGGGCTTCGTTCTGGGTGGGGTGCGCGTGGATGAACTGTGCAACGTCCTCTGGGAATGCCTCCCAGACAACCCACATCTGAGCCTCGCCGATCTGCTCACCCATGCGCTTGCCTACAGCGTGAACGCCAACGATGGGGCCGTCCTTTTCACGGACAATCTTTACTAGACCGCCGGTGCCAAGGATAGAGGACTTGCCGTTGCCCGCGAGGTTGTACTCAGCAACCTCAACGTTTTCCTTGCCGAATTTCTCTTCAGCCTTGGGCTGGGAGTAGCCGATCGAAGCGATTTCAGGGTTGCAGTAAGTTACCTTGGGGATGTAGAGATCCTCAACAACCTGAGGCTTCAAACCAGCGATCTCTTCAACGACGAAGCGACCCTGCTGGTAGCCGCGGTGAGCCAACTGCACGCCGGGAACGATGTCACCGATTGCGTAGATGTTGCCTACGCCGGTGTGCAGACGCTCGTTAGGGATGACGAAACCACGATCCATGGTGATGCCCTGTTCATCGTAGCCAAAGCCTTCGGTGTTGGGGCCGCGACCCACAGCAACGAGGCAGATGTCAGCTTCAAATTCGGTTCCATCTTCAAGTGTTACCTTGACGCCGTTTGAGTCCTGCTCAACAGTTTTGAACAGTTTGCCGGTGCTGAACTTAATTTTGCGCTTCTTGAATTCACGCTCCAGTACCTTAATGATTGAAGGATCTTCGTTAGGTACCAAGTGGGGCAGACCTTCGATGATGGTGACGTCCACGCCCATGGAGTTCCACATGGAAGCAAATTCGGAGCCGATGACGCCGCCGCCGAGCACGATAGCGCTCTTGGGGAGGTAGTCCATCTGCAGAGCTTCGGTGGAGGTGAGTACGCGATCCTTGATTTCCAGACCGAAAGTCTTGGAAACGGAACCGGTAGCAAGGATGATGTGCTTACCCTTGTATTCGGTGCCATCAACGGTGATGGTGTCTTTGCCGGTGAGTTTACCTTCACCTTCAATGATGGTGACCTTCTTCATTTTGAGAAGTCCGGTCAGACCTTTGAATTTGCCAGCAACGATGCCGTCTTTGTAATCGCGAACCTTAGCCATATCAATGGACTCAAAAGTAACGTTGACGCCGACTTTCTCTGATTCCTGTGATTCCTCAGCAACTTCTGCAGCATGCAGGTACGCCTTGGTGGGGATGCAACCGGTATGGAGGCAGGTACCACCCAGGTTGCCCTTTTCGACGAGGCCAACAGTGAAGCCAAGCTGCACTGCTCGCAGAGCAGCTGAGTAGCCTGCGCTACCGCCACCGAGGATGAGGATGTCGAATTCTTTTGCTGTTTCGGGCACTGTAACGCTCCCTTGCGTAGGTCTGGGTCGATATGACCCTTACTTTTTATCGTCGTTCTTAGTTTATTAGTCGAGGGTGAATATGACCTAAAATATTCGGTCTATTTCCGTTGAATGTGATAAACAATGAACTTTCTTCTAACGGTACAGTACCGCATCTCGAAGAAATGATAAGAAAGCTGTGTTTTCTATGGGATTTAGTCAATACCTGGTGATTAAACCAGGTTTTCGAGGAACTTCACCACGGTTACAAGAGATGCACCCGTTGCCTCTTTCGGTGTAAAACCGTGGGCTGAACCTTCGTTGAAGGAGGGACCCGCAATATCCAGATGCGCCCAGGGAATCTTCTTCCCATTTTTCTCCCCGACGAATTCTTCGAGAAAGAGACCGGCAATCAGCATGCCACCCATACGGGAGTCACCCATATTCTTCACATCAGCTACGGGGGACTTCAACTCTGAGCGCATGTGCTCAGGCAGGGGCATTGCCCAGAAATCTTCACCGGCTTCTAAGGATGCTTCCACAACTTTATTGCGGGTGGTCTCTTCACCCATGACTGCAGCGTAGCGGGTGCCGAGTGCGACCATCTGTGCGCCGGTCAGGGTTGCGACATCGAGAATAAAATCAGGGTTGGATTCTGAGGCATACGCTAGCCCATCTGCCATGACCAGGCGACCTTCGGCGTCGGTATTCAAAACTTCTACGGTTGTGCCGCCGCGCATCACTAAAACGTCCTCGGGTCGAATCGCCGATCCGCTGGGCATATTCTCGGCAATGCAGAGGTAGGCGGTAACTTCTACCGGTAATTCCAGTTCAGCAGCAGCTGCAACAGCGTTAAGGACGGTCGCTGCACCTGCCATATCTGACTTCATAGGAATCATGGAATTAGCAGGCTTCAGAGAGATACCGCCGGTATCAAAAGTGATGCCTTTGCCCACGAGTGCAACCGATTTTTTGGCCTTCTTGGGGGAGTACTTAACTTCTACCAGACGGGGCGGGCGAACTGAGCCCTGTCCTACTCCCAAAATGCCGCCAAAGCCCCCTTTGGCAAGTTTTTTCTCATCAAAGATTTTGACCGAAACGTCGGTTAGATCTGCGACTCGCTCCTGAGCTTTCTGAGCAAAGGAATCAGGGTAAAGGTGGCTGGGTGGAGTGTTGACGAGACGACGGGTGGAATCCACCGCCTGTCCCAAGATGAGCGCACGGGTGAGGGCAGGGGTAGCCTTTGAGATTTCCAGATCGCTAATAATAACGACGCTTTCAACCGGTGCTTTGACCTCTTCTAGATTCTTGGTGCGTAGCTGGGTGTCAACGAAAGCACCAAATGCTGCACCTTCAGCGATAGCTGCAACAGCTTCAACTGAATCTGCGCGAAAATCAATGGCAATTTCTGCGAAACCGGCGAGTTGTCGTACTGCCGAACCTGCTGCCAGTCGGAACGTATTGAGCTGATCTTGAGGGTTCTCGGTGGGAGCGCCTAGGCCGATAATTGCGACGACGTCGGTAGCAGTTCCCTCGAAACCGGGCAGGCGGGTCAGCTGATCGGCAGAACCGGTCACTCCCATATCTTTCAAGATGGCCTGGAGACCCTCAGCAGTCTTGGAATCTAGCGAATGTTCTGCCAACTGCGGACCCTGCTCGGTAGAGTAGGCACCGAGGACAAGAACCTGAGCTTCAAGCGCTTCTAAATCTGATGAGGCAACGGAAAACATGAGATCAGCTGATTCAGTCATCTCTCTCCTTATATATCTGGTGTACATTGAGGCGGAATAGAACTCCACCGCCTAGAGTTATAGAACCATGAAGGCTCAATATGACTTACTGTTTCAGCATAGTAGGTTATGTGCCACACTTTCACGTGGCAGTACATTCAATGTATTAAAGTAGTCTGAATCGTTGTAAAGAAAGAGGGGCTAGAATGCTAGATCCAGAAAGCCTGTACCTGGTGCAATCTGGCGCATTAGATAACGAGAGACTTCATCATTTGCCCCTGGTGATTTCGCTTCACCATCCTCAAGACGCAGGTGGGACGGCAGGTTTGTTGGGAGATGTTCTCCTCAAGGAACTCCAGCATGCCTCTATCGTAGAATTCGATGCTGATCGATTGCATGACTATCGCGCCCGTCGTCCGCGTATTAAATATGTGCAGGATCACTTTGAAGATCCTGTGATGCCTCAGCTTAAGCTTTACGCGGTAGAGGACAGACTTGAGAAGCCTTTTTTGCTGTTGACAGGTACCGAGCCTGATCTCCAATGGCAACGGTTTGTGCAGGGCGTTGTAGGAATTGCTGAACAGCTAGAAGTCTCAGTAGCACTGATTGTCAGCGGTTTTCCTATGCCCGTGCCGCATACCCGAGCTTTGCCGGTTACTGCGCATGGTTCCCGTAAAGATTTATTGCGGGGTATTTCTGGATGGAAGCCGGTTGCAGAAATGAGTGGCTCGGCTTCGAGCTTGTTGGAAGTAGCATTGACCGATGCTGGAATTGGTACTGCAGGGTTTGGTGTAAATGTGCCCCAATATCTAGCAGAAGCAGAACTGCCTCAAGCAGCTTTGCTGGCCATGGAGCACCTTTCAATGGCGGCCAAACTTTCGTTGCCCACCGATCAATTGATTGATGCTGCCGATGCCGCTCTGACTCAGATTAACGAGCAGGTTGAGGCTAACCCTGAGGTGGGGGCAATGATCAATCGTTTGGAAGAGAGTTACGACTTCAATATGAAGAACGTTGAATCTTCTATGCTCACGCTGGCAGAACGTGAGGAAGGTAAGTTGCCGGATCGTGATGAGCTGGGTGCTGTCATCGAAGATTATTTGGCTCGAATGGACGACGAAGGTGGTTCTGCCACCAGTCGTGAGCTTGATTCGTAGCTTAACTGCTAAATGTAACTTCCGTTGAAGCCATAGGATAATCGGGGATCCGATAGCACGAGAAAAATGTGGAAAACTCATGTGTGCTTGTCAGAGAATGACAGTGCCTATAAGTTTTCCACATTTTTTCATATGATCTCAAACTGCATTAAATGACATCAATAATCAAGTTTATGACTCCACTTGATGCTTTTTCCGATTTCAATACTCCTTCTCCGGTACGCGGGGTGAGCGACGTCGTTGCCTACACCATTCATAACCTCGGTTTTTGGCCCACACGTTCCGTCGTCTTGGTAGCTACCGGCGCCCGCCATATGGGTCCCGTATTAAGAGTTAACTTAGAAGATATCTCCGAAAATGAGGCTTCTGCACTGTTGGATTACCTCTTTGACATGATGCCCACCTCCTTGGCAGAGGGGGAACAGGTTGATCGTTTCTTCTTGCTGATCTTTGGCGAAGGCGGTGAAGTGCGCACACGTCAGCTCACAGCCTCGCTCAGACAGACTCCAACCCTCGAAGAAATTCAGAAGGACGCTGCTGAGGCAAAAATTTGCCAGGCGTGGATTAGAGCGGGAATGCACATTACAGATACTCGAGGAATCCTGTTTTGCGATTTACTTTTTATCGGGTCGGTCTCTCTCTGGGAAATGGAACCCGCTGAACCAGCGATGGTCTTCTCTGGGTTTATCGATGACATTCAAAAATGCCCGCTCTATCTTGACCTGATGTTGAAGGGGTCTTCAGTTCTCCCCACCGAAGAACAAGCGGTTCAAGCACAATCGTCGCCTCTCAATGCAACGAATAATCAGGCAGAATATCAGGCTTGGCTGGACGACGCTGAATACTGGTTTGCCCACTATCTGCAAGTCATCCATGGTGCAGACTCTGATTATTGCCGGGACTATCTCGGTCAAAAATATGCCGAAAATCTGCTGTGGGATGCCGCGATTCAAACTATTTCCAGGACGCGCAGGGAACGCTTCAGCGCAGAAGAGCGTCTTCATGAAGATGCACTCTATGCAGACCACCTCAGAGAAATACTGGCGCCCCAGCTTGCGGGGTATTTGCTAGCAACCCTCTCGTCGGTGACATCCGGGCAATTCATTCTTTATGCGGCTGCGACGTCCACCAACCTTCTCACCCAACTCTTTGCAGATTTACATCGAGAGCAAACTCATTTAACTGCCAGTGCTGAAAATATCCAGAATCCCTCTGTTCTTTTGGTTCCTGTCGATCACACCGGGCAGCCTTTCATCGATGACTGCATCCGAAAACTAGCTGACATCAAGAATTTTGCAGAAGTGGTAGAACAGAATGATGAACTATCATCGGGGGCAGAAAACTTCGCTGAAATGATGATGGGGAACAGTATCTTGGGCCCAGACTGGAAAAATATTGGTCTCCTGGAACAGGTCATCCTGCAAATGCAGGAAATAGCCGATGACGAGCGTAGCGCCTACCTTGCTGTCGTCCAGGCATGGATTGCATGGTTCAAGGGGTCGAGTTCAACCGCTTCTCGGCATCTCGCTCAGGCCCGCCAGACGTGGGAGATTTCGCTCCTGCCGCTCGATGCCCTGTTGGAAAATTCATTGTTACCTCGCTGGCTTCAAGAAGAATCCCAGTGTTTCAAAGAAAGTAAATGGACATAAGCGCTGTGTGCTGTCGCTCATTGGGGGACAAAATGCAAAAATTGAGCAACAGCACGTGGCGGCGCGCCCGTTCTGCACATGAATTAGCCCATCATCTGCCATACTTTAGTACTGACCCCGTTTAAGTCCGAAAACAGTAAATTGTCAAGAGAAATGGGAATATCTTTCTACGCCAAGCCGTTGAAAAGAATAGTTCCCGTCAGGCACTTACTGTTTTTACTGAATTTTTCAGTTCAGACTTGACAGGGTCTTAGGTGTTTTGACTGTTCTGGATTTTTTCCATCGGTCACGTATAAGGAAAGGTTCTCTGTGTCACCTGCTGCACAACAGAAGGCGTCTGATAGTACAAAGGCTAGTAAGACCACCACGGCTAAAAAGAAGCCTTCAACCCGCTCAAAGGCAACCACTAAAGCGGCAAAGGCAAATGAAGAAGCTGAAGAAGTAGAAGAAACCACGGCTACTTCCTCCACAAAAACTGCTAAAAAAACCACTGCCACGAAGGCAAAGAAGACAACTGCGAAGAAAACCTCGCAGGCTGTTGCCGACGACTTCGAAGAAGACGACGAGGTAGCGAGCACCGATCTTGATGAAGATGAGGTGTTAGATTCCGATGAAGACTCTGAAGAGGAAGATTCGGATGTAGATAACGAAGAGAAGACTGCAAAAGAAGAAGAAAAGAAGCAGTCTGAAAAGGTCGCTGCAAAGCGTAACGGCTTTGTGCTCACCGCCAACGATGACGACGATGCCCCCGCGCAGCGCGTGATTGCCCCCGGCGCTACTGCGGACCCCGTCAAGGACTACCTGAAGCAGATCGGTAAGGTTTCCCTGCTGAATGCTGAGCAGGAAGTCGACTTGGCTATGCGTATTGAAGCCGGTTTGTACGCTGAGCATAAGCTCAAGGACAACCCGGATATGGATGCGCAACTTAAGAAGGAACTTCGCTGGGTTATTCACGACGGACGTCGCGCGAAGAACCACCTGCTAGAAGCTAACCTTCGTCTCGTGGTGTCGCTTGCTAAGCGTTATACCGGCCGAGGAATGCTCTTCTTGGATCTCATTCAGGAAGGTAACCTCGGTTTGATCCGCGCGGTAGAGAAGTTTGACTACTCCAAGGGCTTCAAATTCTCCACCTACGCAACCTGGTGGATTCGCCAGGCTATTACCCGCGCTATGGCTGACCAGGCACGTACCATTCGTATTCCTGTTCACATGGTTGAGGTCATCAATAAGCTGGCGCGCGTACAGCGTCAGATGCTTCAGGACTTAGGCCGCGAACCCACCCCTGAGGAACTGGCAAAAGAGCTAGACATGACCCCTGAAAAGGTCATTGAAGTTCAGAAGTACGGCCGCGAGCCTATCTCCTTGCACACCCCCCTGGGTGAAGACGGAGATTCGGAATTCGGTGACTTGATTGAAGACTCCGAAGCTGTAGTACCCGCCGACGCTGTGTCCTTCACTCTGTTGCAGGAACAGCTTCACTCGGTACTCGATACGCTTTCAGAGCGCGAAGCTGGCGTTGTCGCCATGCGCTTTGGCATGACCGACGGGCAGCCCAAGACCTTGGACGAAATCGGCAAGGTATATGGCGTCACTCGCGAACGTATCCGTCAGATTGAGTCCAAGACGATGTCTAAACTGCGCCATCCTTCCCGCTCACAGGTTCTGCGCGATTATCTTGACTAAGAAAATCTGAAGAATCTGGGCATAAAAATAGTCGGTGCTTCTCTCTAACACCTGGAGAGGCACCGACTATTTTTTATCGCCAAAAGTTTATGCTAAGCGGTCAGTCTGATCATCCCATTCAGCAGTCACCTGCTGCAGTCCGCTTTCATTCTCGCGTGCGTGATGGCCGCAGAAGTAGAGCTCGTTGCCTGAATTGAGGACGACGCGCACGTACGCTTGCGCTCCACATGCATCGCAACGGTCGGCAGTAGTGAGTTCACGGCTTTGAAGTGTTGCAGTCATGATCTTGTCCTTTCATAGATGATGAGGTTGTATCCATATAACCATGCAGTACTGGTTCTCATTCCTGCTTTCGCTTTCAGAATAGGGCGCAGGTCTGATTGTGCAGTGGAAATCCGTGGGCGTCTCAGCTCACGGCGCACGGTGCACCAGATGAGTGCGTCTGTTGCAAAAACAACATAAAATATCTAGGTACCCGAGCAGAGAATGGAGAGCCCCTCTTGGCAGCTTCGAACTATACCGCGCAAAACCTTTCCGTACTGGAGGGGCTGGAGGCGGTTCGTAAACGGCCTGGTATGTACATCGGCTCTACCGACTCTCGCGGGTTGATGCACTGCCTGTGGGAAATCATCGATAACTCGGTGGATGAGGCGCTCGCCGGGTATGGCCAGTCCATAGAAATCATTCTCTATAAAGATGGTTCGGTTGAGGTGCGCGATGACGGTCGTGGTGTTCCGACTGATATTGAACCGCGCACCGGGCTCACCGGCGTCGAAGTGGTGTACACCAAACTTCATGCCGGCGGTAAGTTTGGCGGTGGATCTTATTCAGCGTCGGGTGGTTTGCACGGCGTGGGCGCATCGGTAGTGAACGCGCTTTCAAGCCGCTTGGATGTTCAGGTGGATCGTGGTGGCAAGACGTATCAAATGAGTTTCCGCCACGGAATCCCAGGGCAGTTCGAAAAGAGCCGTACCCCCAAACCAGAGGCAGAATTTACACCCTCACAGAAGCCCAATGACGCGCTCATTGTAGTGGGAAAAGCTAAACGAGGTGTAACAGGTACTCGTGTGCGTTACTGGGCTGATCCGCAGATTTTTACTCCCGATGCCAAATTCAGTTATGACAATTTGGCACAGCGTGCTCGTCAGACGTCGTTCCTCATCCCCGGATTGCGTATTGCTATTCGCGACGAGCGGCGCTTAGCAGGCACTCCCGGTGAGTTTGAAACCCACGAGGAAGTTTTCCAGCACGATGGGGGAATTTCCGAATTTTGTGATTATCTGGCGACCGATTCTTCAGTGACTGATATCTGGCGTTTCCAAGGACAGGAAACGTTCAAAGAAACCGTGCCGGTACTCGATGAGAACGGGCATTCTCAGCTCACCGAAGTGGAGCGCGAGTGCGAAGTCGATATCGCCCTGCGCTGGGGTATCGGCTATGAAACCAATATCCGCTCGTTCGTCAATATTATTGCAACTCCCAAAGGAGGCACCCACCTCACTGGCTTTGAGCAGGGATTGTTGAAGACTTTCCGTAAGCACCTGGGCGATAACGCACGCAAATTTAAGGTCGGCGCAAACGAGAAGATTGAAAAAGACGACGTCTTAGCCGGTCTGACCGCGGTTCTGACAGTGCGCCTGGCTGAACCTCAATTTGAAGGACAGACCAAAGAGATTCTTGGTACGCCTGCGGTGCGGCAGATTGTGTCCAAAGTGGTCTCCAAGGAACTAGCCACCAAGTTGAAAGCAACTGCCCGCGCAGACAAACAGCAGGCAAGTTCTTTGAGCGAAAAAGTTGTAGCGGAAATGAAATCACGAATCTCCGCGCGCGTTCATAAAGAAACCCAACGGCGCAAAACCGCCCTGGAAACTTCTTCAATGCCGGCAAAACTGGTGGATTGCCGGTCCGATAACGTCGAGCAGTCTGAGCTGTTCATCGTAGAGGGCGACTCGGCGCTGGGTACCGCGCGTCTGGCTCGTTCGTCGAGCTATCAGGCGTTGTTGCCTATCCGAGGCAAAATCCTCAACGTTCAAAAGGCATCACTCACCGATATGCTGGCGAATGCCGAGTGCGCTGCCATCATCCAGGTGATTGGGGCAGGTTCTGGCCGTACTTTTGATTTAGAGGGAGTGCGTTACGGCAAGATCATCATGATGACCGACGCCGACGTCGATGGCGCTCACATCCGAACCTTGCTACTCACTCTGTTCTACCGCTATATGCGACCTCTGGTTGAAGCCGGTCATGTCTATGCTGCTGTGCCACCGCTGCACCGCATTGAGGTGATTCACCGCGGCAAGCCCAATGAGATGGTCTACACCTACTCGGAAAAGGAACTGGGCGATTATCTTGCCCAGTTGCAGGCTCAGGGGAAGAACTTCAAAGAGCCAATTCAGCGGTACAAGGGTTTGGGTGAAATGGACGCCGATCAGCTGGCGGAGACCACGATGGATCCGCGCCACCGTTTGCTTCGCCGGGTGCGTATTGAGGACGCGGAAGCGGCCGAGAGAGCTTTTTCGCTCCTGATGGGGTCTGAGGTCGCTCCACGTAAGGAATTTATTATCAATGGGGCGCATCAGCTCGATGAAAGCCAAATTGATATGTAGCCCGGTGTGCACTGCTAGGTAAAAGATCTTTTTATTTTGGTGGAGTCGCACCCCAAAATGTGATTTGAACCACTAAAATAATAAGTATGGTTCATCATAATGCACAGAAACCCGCCGTCGTTGTTACTCTCACCGGCGCTGCCGGTCAAATTGGCTATGCCACGCTTTTCCGAATTGCCTCCGGTGCCATGCTGGGGGCCAATACCCGCATCCGTCTTAATCTTTTGGAAATACCTCAGGCGCTTGGCGCTTTAGAAGGTACTGCCATGGAACTCACCGATTGTTCTTTCGACCTGCTTGATGGGGTCAATATTTTCAGCGATCCCCGCCGAGCATTCGAAGGGTGTGACGTCGCGTTACTCGTGGGCGCTAAACCGCGTTCCAAAGGGATGGAGCGAGCCGATCTGCTCGAAGCAAATGGCGCAATTTTCTCTGAACAAGGGCGCGCTCTCAATGAGGGCGCTAGCTCCGATATACGTGTAACGGTGGTGGGTAATCCTGCCAACACCAATGCTCTGATTACAGCTTCGCACGCACCGGATATCCCGCTTGAACGATTCACCGCACTCACCCGCCTGGACCACAACCGCGCGGTGGCTCAGTTGGCGAAAGCAACCGGGGTGCATCCCCGAGATATCGAAGGAGTGGCTATTTGGGGCAACCATTCGGCGAGCCAATTTCCCTCGCTAGAACATGCAACCATCGCAGGTCGAGCCGCTCTAGAAGTTCTTGCCGAGAAGAATCTAGGGGAGCAGTGGCTTTCTAAAGAATTCATTCCGCGCGTAGCCAACCGCGGCGCCGAAATCATTCAGGTACGTGGGGGATCATCGGTGGGGTCAGCGGCAAATGCAGCTCTG
The DNA here is from genome assembly GCF_042677725.1 of Rothia amarae. Taxonomy (NCBI): domain Bacteria; kingdom Bacillati; phylum Actinomycetota; class Actinomycetes; order Micrococcales; family Micrococcaceae; genus Rothia; species Rothia amarae. The sequence goes on along the minus strand of NZ_JBHUCN010000005.1, from coordinate 165,004 downwards.
GAACATGTCAACCTATGGAACACATCCAATTCTGTGAAAGGGCCGCAGATTACCTCCATGGCAGTACCCAGCACAGGGGAGTACGGCGTTGAAGAGGGGCTAATTTGTTCGTTCCCCGTTACCTGTGGAGGTGGCGAATACCGTGTGCAAGAAGGGCTGAAGCTATCAGAGGCAGGACGTCGCCGATTTGAAAAATCAGTTGAAGAACTCCGCCAGGAAAAAGCGGCGGTTGAAAGCCTAGGTTTGCTGGGTAATCGATAGGATGAGACCAGCCGATAGGGTAAAGAATACTTTATGAGAATCATCATAAGAATGAGGGTTATATCAGCTCCTCCATTTTCAGGATAATTTGAAACTCGTAGCGAAAATCCCCGAAAGTTTTCCCAGGAATAATTCGGGGATTTTTGCGCTTAAATGGAGGAAGGAAGAGGTTGCTGTGGGGGACGTGGGGAAACATCCACAAGGGGAACACAAGATAACGAAAAAGCCTACTTCCACCAGGCAGTTGAGGTTTTCAGAACCTTAATTCGTGCGTCAAGAGGGGCACTGATTCACTGCAGAGAAGCGCACTGTTTTACCGGGGAACACTCAGAATAGCGGGGGTATGGTAAGGGGAAACTTTTTGGTTACATCACAACACCTGACTTCTCACGAAAGAGGAAGGCATGGATCCGCTCACCATCGCTCGCTGGCAGTTCGGTATAACCACCGTCTACCACTTCTTTATGGTGCCACTGACCCTAGGTTTGGGACCTCTGGTCGCGTTTTTTCACTGGCGCTACGTTCGTACCGGCGCAGAACGGTATAAAAGACTCACAAAATTCTGGGGCAAACTCTTTATCATCAACTTTGCCATGGGCGTTGCCACAGGGCTCGTGCAAGAATTTCAATTCGGCATGGCATGGAGCGAATATTCGCGCTTCGTAGGAGATGTATTTGGGGCACCGCTTGCGCTGGAAGGTTTGCTTGCCTTCTTCTTCGAATCAACCTTCATCGGACTGTGGATTTTCGGCTGGGGCAAACTCAAACCAGCAATTCACGCCACCACCATCACCATTGCGGTCGCTGGTTCGTGGGCATCTGCTTACTTCATCCTGGTGGCTAATTCGTGGATGCAGCACCCTGTAGGTGTTGAGATGAAAGAGGGACGCCCGGTCATGACCGACGTTTGGGCAGTGCTCACCAACAGCACAGCCCTGGTAACCGTTCCCCACGTCCTCGCCGGTGCCCTTTTGGTAGGCGGCGCTTTCCTAGTCGGTCTTTCCTGGTGGCATCTGTGGCGACGTCGTCAACTGGGCATCGACACGGTAGTGGATGGCAAAGTTGTTATTGGCGAGCGCAATGAAGGTGCTCGCGATACAGAAGATTTCCATGCTTGGCGTTACGCGCTTCGTTTTGGTGCCGTCATCGCGATAGCGGGCTTCTTGGGCACAGCCTTTACCGGTCACGCTCAGGCACAGTTGATGATTCAGCAACAGCCCATGAAGATGGCTGCGGCAGAGGCCGCGTGTGAAGACGGTACGTCCTTCTCTGTGTTCTCCTATTCGATAGATCCGTCGTCGCAGAGTTGTGATCATCTGATCACGCCCCTCAAAATTCCAGGTTTGCTCTCGTTTTTGGCGTATGAGAATTTCTCTGAACCGGTTCCCGGAGTGGAGACTCTGCTGAAGCAATATCAAGATGAATTGGGCACCCATTATCCTGATGATCCTGAGCGCTTTGGCCAGATGGCGGGGCAAGAGATTACCTATACCCCGATTTTTGAGATTACCTATTACGGATTCCGGGGGATGTTTACTTTTGGCGGGATGAGCGCAGTTGTGGCAATCTATGCGCTGTGGATTACTCGCAAGAAGGGTATGGGAACTGTTCCTGATTCTCGGTGGTTGAAGAATTTCCACTTAATTGCTCTCTGGTTCCCTTTTATTGGAAACACTGCCGGTTGGGTTTTCACCGAGATGGGGCGGCAGCCCTTTGTCGTGGCGCCTAATTTTCAGGAGGATACGTCGGTCATGCTGTTTACCGCTGCCGGTGTATCGCCGGAGGTCAGTGGTGGGACCATTCTGTTCTCGCTCATCGCGCTCGGTTCTCTGTACGCCATTTTGGCTGTGGTGGAGATTTATTTGCTCACGCGGTATGTGCGGGCTGGGATTCCAGCCGCCATGCCGGAGCTGGTGGAGCAGCATGAGGATTCGGATGAGAACAGCAATAATCGCGACGTTTTGGCGTTTGCCTACTAGGGGATAGACATGTTTGAAATTTTTGCTGATCAACCGTTGTTGCCTACCATCTGGTTTATCGTCATCGGGATACTCTTTTGCGGGTATTTAGTGCTTGATGGCTTCGATTTAGGAGTGGGGATGCTCATGAGCAGACCCTTTTCCAAGACTGAAAAAGAACGTCGTCTCTTGCTGAATACGATTGGCCCAGTTTGGGACGGTAACGAAGTATGGCTTATTACCGCAGGGGCAGGAATGTTCGCTTCCTTCCCCTTCTGGTACGCCTCGCTCTTCTCCGCCCTCTACATTCCATTGACTCTCCTGCTGGTATTTCTTATTCTGCGCGTAGTAGCTATCGACTACCGCGGGAAACAGAATAATCCCCGATGGATTAGTACCTGGAACACGCTATTGAGCCTCTCTAGCTTCGGTATCGCATTTTTAATCGGAGCGCTTCTTGCACTCACCACCACTGGGCTTCCTCTCAACGAGCGTGGAAATTCCATTGATATTTTCGCCTGGGCCACCTCTCCTTTCACCTACTTGGGCGGTATCGCCGTCGTCTGTTTTTCGCTCATTCAGGGGTTAGCGTTTATTGCTCTCAAAACGGATGGTCCTATTCGTTATAGGGCGAGAGCTGTTCAGCGTCCCCTCATGCTGGTGGGCTCCGCGCCGCTGCTAATCTGGGCTCTGCTACTGCAGTGGAAGGGAGAAAGTGCCGGGATGCTGAGTTATATCCTGTGCCTGGTGGGTGTCCTTGGGCTAATCCTGGGATATATCAGTGCGCTTCAAGGACGCGAGGGACGCAGTTTCGTAGGAAATTCCCTGTTTGTGTGCGGTTCAATGCTGGGTATTTTTCTGGCAATTTACCCCACCGTTCTCCCCTCAACTCTGAACCCGGCACACAGCTTGACAGTTACCAATGCATCCAGCTCGCCCTACACCCTGACCGTCATGTCGTGGGTAGTGGGAATCATGCTGCCACTCATCATTGGCTACCAATGCTGGAGCTACTATCAGTTCCGCCAGCGCATGAAAGTAGAACATATTCCAGATGCTCATGACCCCACAGAACTAGGGGAGAGCAACCAAGCTGTGACGCACAGTTCTCGCCAAAAAGAGCCGGCTAATTCACCAAAATGCTGACCCTCGTTAGACTGAAAGAATCTACTCGCTCCGATTCAAAGGATTCGCACCATCAATGGATCAACGTCCACCGCTGGGGCCTTCAGCCCGCAAGCACCTGAGTGTCTTTGCTCTATTTACGATTCTGCGAACACTGTGTTCCATCATGTTCGCTGCGGTCATAGGAACCGCCCTCGCCTATCTAGCACGGCTCTCCTACGTTGCCGTTAACTCCGGGGTGGAATACCCCTCAGCACAGGCCGCACAGCGAGCAATATTTGAGGGAAATGCTCAAGCGCGGGTGGAGGGACTCTGGTGGGCAAACTTCGGGCACGAGCCTACTGTCCTCTTGTTAGTGAGCGTGGGGGCGCTCGCCGCACTAGGGCGGGCGCTGGCTGACTGGGCTTTAAGCTATAGCGCGCAAAGAGCTGCTACCGGCGTGAAATCTCAGGTACGGGCAAACTTGATTCAGCGAGTGCTGGCCACCGGCGGCGTCGATACCCCGGACGGTACAGGCGGCACCGCCGTCCTTCTGTCACGTGGGCTCAACGCTGTGGATAGTTACTACGCAAAAACTTTGACGGCAATGGTTAGCTCCTTCATTACACCCCTTATTTTGTTGGTTGTTATTGCGTTCTACGACTGGATTTCAGCTCTCATCCTGGTTCTTACTCTTCCGCTCATTCCACTTTTCATGGTTCTGATTGGTAAGACAACCCGGCAAGACACCGCGGTGGCTCAACGCGAGCTACTTCGGCTATCCGACCATATTGTCGAGTTGGTGAAAGGTCTGCCTGTCCTCGTAGGGTTGGGACGTGCACGGAGTCAAGCTGCGGCAATGGGTGACCTGGGTGAACGTTACCGCAAAACCACCATGCAAACCCTGCGTTCGGCATTCCTCTCTTCATTCTGGCTCGAACTGATGACCACGATATCGGTGGCGGTTGTAGCAGTTGTTATCGGCATTCGCTTGGTGCATGGGCAAATGGGGCTAGACGTCGCCCTGTTCGCGCTTCTTCTCGCACCCGAGTGCTTCCAGCCTTTGCGCAACCTCGGCTCTGCCTACCACCAATCTGAAGAAGGAATAGCGGCTCTTCGTACTGCCCAGCAAATGATTGACCGCCCCCTACCCGGGAACATCGTTTCCTTCGAAGGTGATGAACTGCGCGTTTCCAACGTTTCGGTCAGCTACCCCGGCAGACCCCAAATCCTCGACCGAGTCAGTTTTTCATTCCCCCACGGATCAACCACGGCTATCACCGGGTATTCGGGTTGCGGAAAATCCACCTTGTTGGGTGTCATCAGCGGCTCGGTGGCACCGGGACTCATACCTACCGGTAACTCCCAACCCATGAGCGTCAGCGGGGAAGTCTCTGGTACCGGATCGGTCGTGTGGGTGAGTCAATCACCGTCATTCATCGCCACCACTGTCCTCAACGAAGTGGCTCTCTACGGATTCCCGGTCGAAGTGCACTCCATCGAAGACCTCACCGCCGCCCAATCGCTGATCACCCAGGAGAGCCCGCTGGCGCTCTCGCCCAGCGGTCGCACCCGCTACATGAACTATCTCAGTATTGTAGGTTTGCAAGAGTATGCAGACCTTTCCCCAGAAGCGCTCAGCGCCGGGCAGATGCGCCGTCTGGCCATTGCCCGTACGCTGGCGCGCGTCGATGCTTTGGAAGAGCTGGGGGAGCGCGTGACTGTACTGGTCGATGAGCCCACCGCCCATTTGGACACCGCAGCAGCCCTGAGGGTGAATGCTTCATTAGCGGCGCTCGCGAAGACGGGCGCGACCTTACTGATCGTGACGCACGACCAATCCCTGACCCGCCGCACCGACTACCATTTACATGCAGTCTCAGGAGCAAGCGGTACAAGGTGGGAGCTCGAACCTTCCAAATCCATTGGCTGGGATTTTGCAGCGTTTAAACGCGCAGTGAACCAACAAAATGACACACAGGTAGCCAAACCAGTTCGAAAGAAATCTCAGGCTGAACCCGTGAAAGCGGGAGGCGTTCTGCAGACCCTTAGCGACGTAAGGGACCTCAGCGGATTAACCATAGCCCAATCGATAGTTCCCATCGTTCTATCGGTACTTTCTGTCTGCTGCGCGGTCGCGCTAACGGCACTCTCGGGTTGGCTGATTGTGCGTGCCGCAGAACAACCAGCGATGATGTACTTGCTCATTGCTGTAGTGGGCGTGCGGTTCTTTGGGCTGGGGCGCGCTACTTTGCGCTACGCTGAACGGCTGAAAACTCACGATGCGATTTTGCGAGCAGCAAATAGTCTGCGCGTTCGCGCCTGGAAATCAGCCGGCCATACAGTGCTCTCTATCCGCTCGCTTCTGAGGGGCGACCATATTCTTGACCGACTCATCGGAGACATCGATGAACTGCGGGATGCCCTGCCTCGAGTTATTCTGCCGGTAGCCTCCCACCTCGTTGTAATGGTGTTGGTGCTCGGAGTGACGGCTCTGACAGTCCCATCTGTTCTTCCGCTCATGGCCATTGCCGTGGCAGTTGCTACCTTTGTGATTCCCGCAGTAGCCCTCTACCTGGATTACCAGGCAGATTCCATAGCGCGCGAGGCAACCTCTGAAATGCTCCGACTCGGTGTATCTACCATGGACTCGGCAGAAGAACTGCGTGCAAACGGTCTGACCTACCTGGCGGTTAAGACCTTTGAGAATAAGGATCGGAAAAACGTTGAAGCTACCCAAGCAACTGCGGGTGCCAGCGGATTCGGTCAGGCCCTCACCGTCCTGTGCTGGTGGGGAGCAGCTTTGGGCGTGGTAGCTTTCTCCTGGAATGACGTGCGCGGAGGAGAAATTGCTGCTCCTTTGGTAGCGGTAGTGGTCCTGATGTGTACCGCCCTTTTTGAAACCACCATTGCCCATCTTGAAGCGGTTCGTTCGTGGCCGGCATTCGCCCACCTAGTTGCCCGGATGCGCCCGCTCATTTCTTTACGAACAGAAGAACAAGAAGCAGCGCAAACACCAGCCGATCTGCTGCGGCAGAAAACTACTGGCGCTTCCATCAACCTGATGCTGGATAATGTTTCCACGCGCTGGCCCGGGATGAAAGAACCTGTTTTTAGCGGGTTGTCTGCCGATATTTGGTCAGGGCAGTGGCTGGGCATCACTGGTCCATCGGGTTCAGGTAAGACGACGGCGCTAGCAGCCTTACTCGGCTTCTTACCTCTGGAATCAGGTGCTATCAGCATCAATGGCAAAGAACTTTTCCAGGAAGATCTGAGGGGATACGCTGCGTGGTGCCCCCAGTCCGCCTACATCTTCGAATCGACCATCGCTAATAATCTTGCGTTGGCTACCGATGGCTCCCAGCGACCCACCGATGAGCAGATGCTCCAAGTGCTCGATCGTGTAGGGCTGGGTAACTTCGTCCGGTCCCTGCCCCAGGGGTTGCAGACGCCGGTGGGCGCGGGTGGCTCCTACGTTTCAGGTGGACAACGCCAGCGTATTGCAATCGCCCGTACACTGTTGACTGCTTCACCGCTACTGCTCATGGATGAACCCACCGCCCATCTCGATGCTCCTGCAGCTCAAGCTCTGATTAAGGAAGTTGCCGAAGGCACCAAAGGCACCTCCCGACGTCGTAACGGAGTAACGCACCCGGCAGTTATCCTCGTCTCGCACCGAGCAGAAGATATTGCCGCATGCGATCGCACGGTCAAATTAGGATAGAGCCGAGAGAGCAGAACAACGAAAGAAGACCCCGCGCAATAGCGCGGGGTCTTCTTTGCCACAGCTGAATTGCTCTTAGAAGAGCGGGTCCATAGACTCAACTACCGCAGTTGACTCAGCCTCTGGCTGGTCGGAAGTTTCCACCGGGGCACCAGGAGACTTTACTTTTTCTTGACGGGATCCCAATGCACCTAGCAAGTAGCGAGTTTCTTCAAAACTGGGGCCGATCAAAGCAATCGATTGGTTCAGTGAAACTCCTGAGCCGTCTCGCACCCCAAACTCGGTGGGCAATGAACGAGCAACCCCGGCGGCAGTGGTGGCGCGAGCAGGACCAACTCCCACAAAGGCTACAGAAAGTTTTGATTCCCCCGCTAAGAACCGATGCGCTCGTACACCACCGGTAGCGCGTCCCTTGGCAGGGAATTCGCTGAGTTCGGTTACCTTCGCGGAGGCAGCAGCGCCGTCCTCTGCCGAACCATCCGTTATGGTCACCACCTGAGCGGGAGCACCGGGGGCTGTAACGCCTAAGGCAATGACTCGGTCGTTCTCTGCCAACTTAATGCCCGCAATGCCTCCTCCCAATCTGCCCTGGGGTCGGACCTTGGCGGCATCGAAAGTCAGCAACTTCGCCTGCTCGGTGACCAGGGTGAGATTCAAAACGTTAGAAGCGCACTGATGCACCGCTACCACACGATCTCGGGGCTTGAGCTTGATAATTTCCCACTCATCGGCGTTGAGCGGGTATTCGGGATTCACTCTCTTAATGAGACCGTGCTCGGTTGCTAGAGCAATAATCTGATTCAGCGGAGCAATCCCCACCAGCGTTTCACCTCGCGCTAGTGTAATTGCCTCTGTTGCTTTCACTCCGGAATTCAGCAGGGGAGCGCCATTGCTCTCTTCCAGCACCACCAAATCCATAACATTCACACGAATCATGCGTCCGGTAGAAGTAACTGCACCAATTTCTCCACGAGCGGTGGTCGGTACAAGAGAGAGGAGCGCGTCATGCTTCACTCGCTTAGCGGGATCGGGCAAGGCCTGTAATTGAGTTCGGATTGAGTTGGTGCGCCCCATCATGCCTGATGCAGAGAGCACCGCCCAGCACGGATCGTCAGCGATTTCGAGCGCCAAACCCAACTTCTTACTCTTCGGCGCATCGGGAGCCGCTGCCAAAACGGCTTTCTCCAAATCATCTCGCTGCGTTAGCTTGGTCCGTCGATCGGTGCCATACAAATCGGCCACCTGCTGCAATTCGTCTGAAACCAACCGGTGCAATTTAGATTCCTGCGCCAGAATTGACTCTAACTCGGAAATCTCCGCTTGAAGTTCTTCTTGCTCTTTCTCTAACTCAATTCGCGAATACTTGGTGAGCTGGCGGAGGCGAAGCTCCAGAATATGGTTCGCCTGAACCTCGGTCAGATCGTAGATAGTCATCAAGCGTTCGCGAGCCTGAGCAGTCTCGTCCGAGGAGCGAATGATTTGGATAACCTCGTCAATATCTACAATCGCAACTAACAGACCCTCCACCAGATGCAAACGGTCCTGGCGTTTTTTCAGGCGGAAAGCGGTACGACGGCGTACAACCTCAACGCGGTGGTTGACGTAGACCCGCAGCAAATCCAGCAGACCGAGAGTGTGAGGCTGCCCATTAACGAGTGCCACATTGTTGATACCGAATGAGTCTTCAAGCGGGGTGAACTTATAGAGCGATGCAAGAACAGCTTGCGGGTTGAACCCGTTTTTGAGTTCAATTACCATGCGCAAACCGTGTTTGCGGTCCGTCAAATCAGTAACGTCTGAGATGCCTACCAGCTTCTTCTTGTTGACGCCATCCTTTATTTTTTCGATGACCTTTTCCGGACCCACCATGTAAGGTAGCTCGGTAATTACTATGCCCTGTTTTCGCGCTGAAACCTGCTCAATGGACGCTGTGGCACGAGTTTTGAAAATACCCCGACCATTTTCGTAGGCATCTTTGATACCCTGCAAACCTACGATTGTACCTCCGGAGGGTAAATCGGGGCCGGGGATGAACTTCATGATGTCTTTGAGAGATGCATCGGGATTCGCAAGCAGGTGTTGAGCACCGGCGATAACCTCCCGTAAATTGTGCGGCGGCATATTGGTCGCCATACCCACAGCGATACCTGAGGACCCATTCACCAAAAGGTTGGGGAAGGCTGCGGGAAGAACCGCAGGTTGCATGAATTGATTGTCATAGTTAGGTACAAAATCGACGACGTCCTCGTCGAGATCCGCCGTCAAGGCAAGAGCTGCGGGATCCATCCGAGCTTCAGTGTAGCGAGACGCCGCCGGACCGTCATCGAGAGACCCGAAATTGCCATGCCCATCTACCAGGGGCATGCGCATAGCAAAGGGTTGAGCAAGGCGCACCATCGCATCGTAAATCGCTGAATCGCCATGGGGGTGGAGTTTACCCATGACTTCACCGACCACGCGGGCAGATTTCACATGCCCCTTGTCAGGGCGTAAACCCATTTGCTGCATCATATAGAGGATGCGGCGTTGAACCGGTTTCAGACCATCACGGGCATCGGGCAACGCGCGAGAGTAAATCACTGAGTATGAGTACTCCAGGAAGCTGGTTTCCATTTCAGAAGAAACATCGATATCTACGATATTTTCGACGACATCGGTGGGGTAATCATCCTGAAATGTCTTGGAGCGGCGCGCCATCTATACCTCTTCAGCTGTGGGTTCTTGTTTCTCTCTAGTTTACCGCCTGGATGAACAGGGAGAGGAACTCTCAAATGAGGGTTTGCCTAGAGAGTATTACTCCAGGTCAGCGGTGCCAAGGTGCTTAATTTTCTTTTATTGAGGAGAGTTTAATTTCTCTTAAAAGATAAGGAATTAATTATTAAAAAGGATAAAGAATCGACAAAAAGAATGGAATATTGTTAACCAAAAGGCTGGATAAAAATAATATGTTAGGGGACATTTGTATTAGATGTGCCCAGGTTCTCACTCTATGGTGGATGGGGTTGGTAGGCTTCAATCAAGCGATAATTCGAGGATGAAATATTGCCCACCGGGGATGCCAATGACGGACAACATATCGTAAATTGGCGGTACATCTAATAATAATTATCTGTTTCTTAGATTTACCAATTCCCTTGAATTGAAATAACAATGCTGAAAACAACACACATTTAAATTTAGCAGCGGTTCTTAACTTAGGGCAAAATATGCGCAAGCACGTCGCAGCTATCGCAGCTGCCACACTTACCATCGGCGCAATGGCAGTAGGATCAGTTTCTGCAGCTCAGGCCGGCGAAATTAACAACGCCATCGTTAACATCAATACCCAGGGTGAAGCCAAGGTAGGCGACGTCCTCACTCTTAACGCCGCATGGCAGGTTCCTGATTACTCACAGCCAGGTGATACTTTCACCCTTGCCCTGCCCCAGGAACTCATTCCTTTGACCAATAATTTCCCCATCTTGGATGAGAATGGGAGCGTAGTGGCACAGGCTGTGGCTCAAAACGGTGCTGTAGTGGTGACCCTTACTGATTTTGTGGCAACCCACCCGATCAATGTCCATGGAAACCTTACGTTCTCAGTAAAGATTTCCAATAGCGCAGTACCCGGTCAGCCTATTAACGTGAATTGGGGTGGGACTTCCACCGCCATTACACCCGCCGGTTCTGGTGTAGTTCCTGGACAGCTGACTGAGCCAGTGAAATATGGCTGGGCACGTGAGGGCGGCAATGCCGGCTGGGCAATCGATGTGCCCGGTCAGCTCAGTAACGTCACCGTTACCGATACTCCCAGCAACGTCACCGTTACCGATACTCCCAGCAACGTAAATCTTCAGTGTGACACCCTAGCTGTCTACCAGGGCGACCAGTCGCAGGGGTATCCCACCTTTTTGCAGCGCGTTGATTCCACTGCCTACACCGTTGACTGCGCAGCGGACGGTTTCACTCTGAAAATGGATCAGATTGCGGCAAATCAGTTGATCCACATCCTTGTTTCTTCCACTCCGACCACTGATTGCGAAACTGCTCCTGAGGTAGCACCTTCAGAAGAGTCTTCGGCACCCGCTACAGTAGCTACTAATCCTTAGGCGCAGCCTTCGATCGTAGAAGAAGCACAGCAGAATAACCCAGTAGTGGACTCTTCTCAGGAAATTGCTCCTGCTGAAGGAACCGCAACGGCTGAGACCCCTAGCCTAGGTCAGCGTCTAGCACACACCGGTTTCTCCGGCGTGCAACTAGCTATCGGTGCTGTAGCTCTGCTCGCTTTGGGCGGTGCAGCGATTGTGGCTTCCCGCCGCCGTCAAGCCTAAGCAATAATCTCTCCGTAGATTCTGCGCTTGCAGTTTGCGAGATGTAAATGGTGCCCTCGTTCTTCATATATGAAGAACGAGGGCACCGTTTTTGTGTTATCCACACCATATTCGATATAGGCTAGTTGCTAAGAGTTATTGAAAGAATACCCCAGATTTCTTTTGATAAATCTTTCTCTCAGAAGTACTGTGCCAACCGGGTAGGGGTTAACAAAAATGTCTGAACAACCGCGCGCAACCGAATCACATCAAATAGGTTCGCGGGAACCATTAATTAAGGGCGCGCCAACCACCGCTGAAATCCCCTTTATTTACCCCGCCCATTGGGAAGCAGACGTGGTACTTCGCGACGGCGCAACAGCTCACCTGCGCCCCGTTATTCCTACCGATCGTAACGCTCTCCAGCAGATGTATGCGGGGCAGAGCGAACGAACGATTTACCTCCGCTTCTTTGCGCCCAAACCTCAGTTGAGTGACAAGGAGCTCACTCGGTTTACGACAGTGGACCATAAAGACAGAGTTGCATTTGTGCTGATGCTGGGCGACGAAATGATAGGTATCGGTCGTTTTGACCGCACCGACGACCCCACTGAGGCAGAAGTCGCATTCATGATTTCAGACCGCCACCAAGGGCGGGGTATTGGTTCTATTCTTCTCGAACATTTGGCAGCGGCCGCCAAAGAACTAGGAATCAATAAGTTCGCCGCTGAAGTTCTCCCTCAGAACCGTGCGATGCTCAACGTTTTTGCAGATACCGGCTACGACGTCTCACGGGCGTTTGATGATGGGCTCGTGATGGTGCGTTTTGATATTGACCCTACCGATCGGTCCCGTCAGGTCATGGAATCGCGTGAGCACCGTGCAGAAGCCAAATCGATTAGTGAGCTTCTCAATCCTGCGTCGATTGCTGTGGTGGGTAGTTCCTCTACATGGTCTGATCAGGCGCAGCCCATGATTGAGACTATTCGCCAGGGAGGGTTTCAAGGCAAGATTTGGGGAGTTTGCCTGGACGGCGGAGCGATCTCTGACAGTACAGGTGAGTCTCACAACATCGTTACTTCCGTAAATCAAACGGAAGGCGTTGAACTTGCACTCATCACGGTTCCCATTGAACAGGTGGAGAGGGTGGTTGAATCCTGCGGTCGGGCGGGCATCCGAGGCGCTTTAATTCTCACACGAGGATATGCAGAGGACGGCACGCGAGGGCAGGTTCGCCAAAAAGCTTTGGTTCGCACAGCGCGTTCTTTCGGCATGCGAATTATCGGACCGGCGTCTTTTGGTATTCTCAACAATTCTCCCGAAATCAACCTAGATGCCACGGTGAATCAGCACGATCCCCAAGCCGGAACTCTTGGCGTTTTTACCCAGTCTGCAGTGATGGGCGAGATGTTTTCTAATATGGCTGTTCGCCGGAGAATCGGTGTTTCATCCTTGGTCTCTGCGGGCAACCGCGCCGATGTCTCCGGTAACGATTTGATGCAGTATTGGGAAGATGATCCGGAGACCTCGGTATGTGCTCTCTACCTTGAATCTATTGGAAATCCCCGAAAATTTAGTCGAATTGCGCGCAGATTATCTCGTAACAAACCGGTTATTGTAGCTAAGAATGCCGTCACTGGAATGCAGTTGCCTCCGGGGCATACCGGTAGGACGTCTATTGCACCGGCGACCGCTTTGGAATCTCTGTTTAAACAATCGGGTGTCATTAGCGCCGATTCCAGCGAACAGGTCTTGGATATTGCACAGTTATTAGTCTCGATGCCACTTCCTTCTGGTCGCCGCCTGGCTGTAGTCTCTAATGCCACCGCACTGGCTCAGATGGTAGCTGATCGGGCTAATACCCAAGAACTAGAGGTTAAGCTGGCAGATGCTGCTCTGGATCTCGAGCATGAGGACAGTGCGTTTGTTCAGCAAATGCTTCGTACCGCTGCGGAAAGCTCGGACGTCGACGCCCTCATTGTGGTCTTTATGCACGAGGACGCGCAGGTCTGCCGGGAAATCGCTTCACTTGCCCAGCGTGTAGCAGAGGAAATCACTAAACCCATACTTGCTGTCTTTCCGGGGATCATTGAAAATGCCGCTTCGATGGTGGGGCTGGTACAAGATTCGACCATTGAGCATCCAGGGTTGCCCTGCTACGCATCGCCTATGGGGGCGGTCGATTCTTTGGCTGCCGTGATGAATTATGTGGAATGGCGTGAAAAAGAAGGCGGAACTTACGCTACCCCTTCAGGAGTGAGCCCCGATACCGCGGCTCATCTGATTGCTGATTTTATGTCCCGAGTTCAAGGAGAAAATCTTCTTCCTCTCGCTCAAGAGGACGTGGCGTCCTTACTTGATGCTTACGGTATTGAGTTGCTACCGTCCACCACTGTTGACTCACCACAAGAAGCGGTAGATAGGGTGGAAGAACTAGGTAGCTACCCAGTGGTTCTCAAGTCCACCGACGAGGCGCTCAGCAAGCGACTTGATTTGGGCGGTGTGCGCCTGGGCATTGAAAATGCAGAGCAGTTGCGCGCTGAATTTGAGACCATGAAAAAGCGGTTGGCTCGTTATGGCAAGCAGGAAATTGAGCTACAAAAGCAGGCAGAGGCCGGGCAATCTGCAGTAATGGAAGCTATTGAAGACCCCCTGTTGGGACCCGTAATCTCATTCGGTATGAGCGGCGATACCACGGCTCTCCTAGAAGATTGGGCCTATAGAATTCCTCCGCTGACTAAACGTGATGTAGAAAAACTCATTCGCTCGCCCAAAGCTGCCGCCAAACTCTTTGGGGATGATGATTTGCCCGAAGTGCGTGTGGATCTTCTTGAGGATTTAGCGACCAGAGTGGCGCTGATGAAAGATAACCACCCAGAAATAGCCTCACTTCAGCTGAGTCCCGTTATCGTTTCCGAGACCACTTTGACCGTAGCTCGAGCCAAAATTACCTTGGGTAATCCCCGTCAACGAACAGATTCCGCGCGTCGTTCTTTGAGCGCCTAGGCGTTCACAGAAATGGCAGAAGCGACGGATTCTAAAGCTGGTTTATAGGATGAGAAGCAGAAACTATTAGACTGGTTAACCTCAGTATTTTTTGGCGAAAGCGAGTGAACAGTGGCGAATACGGTGATGCAGGATTTAGAAGAATCTATTTCCAGATTGGGTTTTTATCCGGAACTCGTCAAGAGCGCCGTCAATGATGGGCTGCTGGGACTAGAACCCTCGGCACATTTGGTGCATTTGGAAACGCATATCGATAATGCCGAAATCCACCGCCACATCACCGTTTTGGCTATCGCCGAAGAATTGCTGATGGTCGCTCATCTGGATGATCAGCAGTTAGATGACGAAGGGGAGTCGGTGATGGCCCACGTCAACGTGGAATCTGTGCAAATCTCTGCCCTCCGTTCTGTGGGTATGAGCTATTCCTACCCACAGCCCCAGCAATTTGAACAGACCACTGATCCGTCGGAAATTTCGCTAACCATTTCGTGGACGGGCGGGCAGCGTCTCGATGTGCAACCGGCACAGTGTCCTGATCCAACCTGTACCGCCGATCACGGATATACCGGGGTCGCACCGAGTGAGGACGTAGTGCTGAGAGTGAGCGGCCCGGCAGATGGTATAGAAGCCGTGCACCGTGCTCGTGATTTTGCGAAAGAACTTCGACGCCGCCAGCTAGGACTCTAAACGATGACATTGCAGGATTATTGCGGCGTTGAGCTGCCAGAACCACCGCGTTACTTTGAAAATAATGTGGCAGATCTCTTTGAATCTGCAGGCACGCTGGTTGCCGGGCAATCGCTGACGCCTGATCCCCACCCCTGGTTAGGGCAGGGGCGGCATGACGTACTGAACTTGGAAGAGCGACTTACGCACGCGGGATATGATTCGAAAAAATATCGTAGCGTGTGCGTAGTGATGGTTGATGGGCTAGGAGAGCACCTCCTCAACCGCTATGGCTCCTACGCTCCCTACCTTAAAAAGACAAGTTCGCTGGGTCCGCTCCACTCCGCTTACCCCTCCACCACGGCGGCATCATTGACGAGCTTTGGCACCGCTCTACCTCCCGGGTATCACGGCGTTGCAGGATATGAGGTCTATAACCCCGGCACCGAATCGGTGATGAATCAGCTCTCTGGCTGGGACAAAAGAGTAGACCCCAAAGAATGGCAACCCTATCCCACGGTCTTCGAGCGCTTTGAGAACCACTGCGATGTTGCTACGGTATCCCTGAATAAGTATGAGAAAAGTGGGCTTAGCCTATCTGGTCTTCGCGGTGGACGGTTTATCCACGCTCAATCGACTACAGCTCGGATCACTATGGCAAGCAGTATTCTCTCTGCTCGTAAGCCCTCGCTGGTTTACATGTACTGGGGTGAAATTGACCAGGCAGGGCACCGCTATGGTGTTCAATCGCAAGAATGGATTGAACAGCTCGAAGAACTGAACCTCGCCATGCGACGGCTAGCAGAACGCGTGCCCCCGCATGTACTCATTCTGCTGACCGCTGACCACGGCATGGTTGATATTGCCGTTGAAAACCGAATCGATTATTCAGAAGATGCCGAGTTGCTTGAGAATGTGGCTCATACAGCGGGTGAGCCTCGGATGGTGCAATTACTCCTCAAAGATTCCAGTGCGCCCGCCAAAATGGAGACCATGCGGCGTTGGGCAGAGCGATGGGGGTCAAAAGCCTGGATTCTAGACAGCGAAGAATTGTTTGAGCAGGGTTATTTTGGGCCTCATCTCAACAAGCAGGCACGGGATCGTATTGGTGATGTGCTCATCAGCTGCCGTGAACCCATTGCACTGTATGACATGCGTCATTTCAAGCCGCATGCGCTAAACATGGTGGGGCAACACGGATCGCTCACATGTGAGGAAACCGCTGTTCCCCTGCGTGTACTTAACGCTAGGTAGATAATCACGCTACCTCTACCACTTTGTAGATCGCTCGGGGGCTCCCCCGTTAGTGAGTGGGTGCCGGCATCTGTTGTATATTTGCCGCGCTTGTTTGCTGTAGAGCACCGGTTTGTCCCTTGGGCGATGCCGGAGCCACTGTAGGAACTGGGGCAACAGTTTGAGGAGCAGCGGACGGTGCCGGTGCTTGGGTTGCTGGGGGTTGCGTAGCTGGAGTCGTAGGAGCAGCAGAAGTGGGATCTTCGGTCGTCGGTTCCACCGAAGGCTGTTCGGCGGTCGCTGCCGATGGTGCTGCGGTAACTGGAGGAGCAACAGGTGCCACTGGAGTCTGGACGGGTGCAGGAACTGACGGTTCGGTAGCCTGTGTTGCCGGATCTTCTACATAATCCACCTGACCCGGTGCAACGGGAACAGTAGTTTGCTCTACGTATTTGACTTCAGGGGCAGCAACTGTCTGCGTGGCGGAGGGCTTTGCCGAACTCGGAGTTGCGGAGGTAGAAGATGCCGCGGAGCTAGAAGATTCGGCAGGCACAGCCATGGGTTGCGGGTCGTTGTTCATGCTTCCCAACGCCAATAGAGAACCTCCACCTAGTAGAACGAGAAAAGCAGAGGCGCCAAGCACCCAAAGCCCACGGTGAGAGCGCTTTTCTTCTTCAGAGGCCACGGAACTTACGACACCTTCGTCAGTTCGTGAGGCACGCACTGCGGCGATACCAGCAGCGATTTTCGCTGCCTGCTCTTGCCGTTCCCGTTCTTCTTTTTCAGCGCGTTGCTGCGCTTGCGACTCTTTACGATCTTGAAGGCGGTCTGCTAGGGACCGTTTTTCTACTACTGTTCCATTGAGAAATAGCTGATGAGAGAGCGAGTCATCTTCTTCGACGGGAGATCCGGTGGTAGTACCATCGGGGTGCACATATTCATAGCCCTCTGCCAGTTCATCGGTGGAGTACTGTTCAGTTGAATCCTCTTGGATAGGCAGATTTTCTGTGGGGGAGTCAGCAGAGGAAAAGTCCTCGAACTCTGAGGATGTGTCCTGATGGGGTTTCGTCATGAAATGATTCCCTAGTTATTGCGGTGTGATGCGAACTTCAGACCTGGATTGCGAGTGATTTATTCAAGCCTGACAATATATAGTACGCCTGATGGGGGAATATCAAAGGGTACTTCTTCTCACAGTATCTTACCCATCTAAAGTTTGCAGATACGAGTAAAACGCTGCCTGGTTTCATGAAGAACTCCAGACAGAGCGGACAGCTCAGGGCGATGCAATCAACTTACTTGCGTTGGTTTCCAAAAATAATGTCGTCCCAGCTCGGCACTGACGCCCTTTTGGGGCGGGTAGGCTTGGCTGGATGCTGTTCTTCAGAAGCCTTCTGCTCATACTCGGGGGCGCTGGGCGCAGATGCAGTAGCGGATGTATCTTCTCCAGGCTGCTCCTGCTGATTTTCCCGGGGTGAATACTGCTGATAACCGCTGATGACGTTTGTATCTACAACTACCGGAACAGTGAATTCAGTTTGATCCCCATTGGATTTTGAATCTTGTTCAGTAGAAGATTCTTTAACTGGAGCCGATTTCTCCTCCGACTGAGAGACTTCGGCGGAGCAACTAGGCGGCATTTCCTGAGGAACTTCAGGAGAAGGCATCGGTGCAACGGGCTCTGCAGTTGTCTGAGATGCGACAGTCGAATCGGACTTTTCCAGTGATGCTCGGCGTGCACGTTCCAGCAAATCAGCTAGCTTGCGCTCACGAGCGGAGTGAATGTTACGAGTGCCACTTTGACCGATGTTTTCCGCGGACTTTTCTGCCCGTCGTACAGATTCCATCTGTTCAGCGGTAAGTGCAGGCGCCAAAGCGCCCACCGATCGAGCCGGTTTTTGTACTGCAGGCGTTGATTCTGGTTCCTCTGCGTGAGTCTCGTGGTGCCCGATTCCTGGGAGCGGCCCGTCGGAAGAATCATCACGCCCCATCAAGAAGTAGGCACTTTCGTTAGAAGCATAGATCCCCTGATTTGCAGGGTTATAGTTCCACCGTGCGGGAAAGACGACGCCGCGAGGCAAGTCATTTGCTACAGCATCGGGCAAATTGAAGTCCACAGAGATGGTCCAAGAGCCAGACTCTTGCTGGAAAGTATTCCAGTCGGCAGAGTTTTCATCGAAGCCAAATTTTTGAGCCTGACGAGCAATATGCTCATCGAGGTTGGCAGCTTTGCCCTCGCCATTGCGCGCGGAATCAATGGAGGAGATTAAGACGGATCGAGCTGCAGTAATAATATGCGCGCGTTCAGCAATAATAGGCCATTCGTAGCGGCGTACACGCTCGGCGTCCCACCCTGATTCTTCAACGATTTCTTCTACTGTTGCGCCTTGGCGGAATCGTGCCTGAATGTCGCGGGGACCAAACGCGCCTGAGCCACTGCGCGAACGAGCTGGCTGAAGGCGTCGAGCTTTAGCGACGCTGGTGCGCAGATTTTGGTCAATGGGCAACGTGAATTCGGTGCCGTCTGACGATTTAAGAACAAGATGTTCACCATCGTCATGAATTTTGACCAGTCGTAGCTCAATGGCGTGCGAATCGGACATACTTCTCCTCAACTCAAACAGGGATTCATGAAAAGACTACCTGTTTACCGATAACTATGGGAAAAATAAACCGATTTTGAGAGGAAAACTCACTCATCTTCGAGAGAGAACAGCAAAAAAGACCCTTGTAGGATCCAAAAAAAATTACTTCGCAAGGCAGAGTATGAAGTTGATTTATCTGCCTGAACTAGACATATGAGAATTAATAGTGGAAAATGCTACGCGTTACCGAACGAAAAAAGAACATCGCAGATGATCCCTCGTGGCGCTGACAACGAATTTTTTGACCTAGGCTGGGCATCATACAAGAGACCCCACCGCTGACAAACGGAGCGTGAGAGCTAACTTTGGCTACCGATTACGATGCACCTCGCAAGCAAGATGAAGACAATAACAACCAGTCCATTGAGGAACTCAACGGACACCGTTCTGAAATGCAGTCCGGTGCAGTAGATGAGGATGAAAACGCTGCTGCTGAAAGTTTCGAGCTTCCCGGTGCAGACCTCTCTAATGAAGAACTCAACGTTGTTGTTCTACCTGCACAGGAAGACGAATTTACCTGCGCCTCCTGCTTCTTGGTTCGCCACCGTTCACAGATTGCGCGCGAAGAGGGCAATCTCAAGTTCTGTGTAGAGTGCGAAGGCTAAATTTCAGCTGAACTGAACCTGGCTCCAGCAGTATAAGAGGGAGGATGAATCATTTGATTCATCCTCCCTTTTTATATCAGTGAACGAGGCGAAGCCCTTAGCTCACTGTCTCAGCTGGGGGGCCCAGCTCTTTTCCTGCGTTGAGAATTTCTTCAATTTTTTCTGGATGCCGAGTCGAAGCTAGCCAATAGGGAGTAGGGTCTGCTGGGTCGGTGATGTCGATGCGGATTTTGGGATCAATCCAACCGCGAAAACACATGAACGCACGCCCGTCGAGCTGCGGCCCCGCTGCAATTCGTGCAGCTTCCCCTCTGAACCCTTCGGCAAGACCTACATATTCACGTTCAATTTGTGCCCGTCCTACTCGAACAAATTCGGGAGTGATTTCGATGACGGGGGAGCTCAGGTAGAGAATGAGTCCTAGAAGAATGGTGACTACAATGGCGGCAATAACACCTACGGTGATTGAAATGGGCGCACCCACGAAAAACGATGCCACACCTGCGCAGACAATCAATATCCACGTTCCAAAGCCCGGGGAAAGTCTTTCCTGATACTGCATGCGGCACCTTTCTGAATTTTCATTTCTCTTGGAGAGCGTCGGATTCCTCTTTGAGATAACAATCTTTTACCATCCTAGTCTGTTTTCCCAGGGAAGTGCTCAGAGAGTTCTAGTACAGTAACAGCTGTGATGAAACCGATTGATGTGCAGATTCAGATACTTGATACTGAGCTAGAAATTCCTCGTTACGCCAAGGACGGCGACGCCGGAGTGGACCTTCGTTCCACAGAGAAGCTGGTCTTGGAGCCGGGGCAGCGAGCACTCGTGAAAACCGGAATCGCGATTGCTCTGCCTGCCGGGTATGTGGGCCTGGTTCACCCCCGGTCTGGACTGGCGGTCAAACACGGGATCACCGTAGTGAACGCGCCGGGTACGATCGATTCTGGTTACCGGGGCGAAATTATGGTGTGCCTTCTCAACACCGACCGCTCAGAATCATTTTCTATCGAGCGTGGGGATCGTATTGCCCAACTCATTATTCAGAAGTATGAACACGCTAATTTCCGCCAGGTAGAAGAGTTGGAAATATCGGCGCGTGGTTCCACCGGCTTTGGTTCAAGCGGCGTTCGCTAGAGCTCCCTTAAGAATTCAAGAGTACGCGTGACTAAAATAAAATAGATATCGAGTCATGTGAAATAGATGAAGACCCCAGAATGAGAAGGATTCGCTGTGTTTGGTTTGGGTAAAAAGAAAAAAGCTAAGGCGGAGGAAACTTCCGTAGCTGCTACGACCGCACCAGATGATTCTGCGGTGCCAGAGTCACAGAGCGCTTCGAAGCAAGAACAAGAGGTGTCCCGTCCGGGCGCGCCGTCGTCCGAAGATAATCTCGTTTCTTTCGAATTTGACCGCTCTAATGGTCCTTGGGATAGCTCCGAGCAAGATACAGACAAGGGTTACCTAGACTTTGGTTCCATGAAGGTCAAGATGAGCGATGGTCTCAGTATGCGCTTGGACGTGGAGCAGAAGAGTCAGCAGATGGTTGCTGTCACACTCACCAAGGGTAAAGGTAATCTGCAGGTTCAAGCTTTTGCTGCCCCGAAGTCAAGCGGCATCTGGGAGGGTATCTCCCGAGAAATTGCTGACTCTGTGCGCCAGCAGGGCGGAACGGTGGAGTACTCCAATGGTCCATTGGGACGCCAGCTCATTTCAAAGCTTCCCGCAAAGACTGCTGATGGACGCCAAGGCTTCCGCGTCGCTCGCTTTGTGGGTGTAGATGGTCCCCGCTGGTTCTTGCGAGGTGTTCTCTCCGGCGAAGCGGCGGTGAAGCCCGAATCAGCGGCAGAGATGGAAGAAATTTTCCGCTCTATCGTGGTAGTACGTGGCGATGATCCTCGCCCTCCGCGAGATCTTCTACCCATGACCGTTCCTGAATCGGTGGTTGAAGCTCAGCAAAACAATCAGCAAAACCAGCAAACGGAATCTGCCGCGGAGTCTTCTAAGAGCCGTCAGGTACCCCGCCGCGGCCCTGAAATCACTGAAATCGGCTAATGGTAGAGCAAGCGCCTAAGCGACTAACCGAGTATCCTTCGCGATTTCGTGCGAGACTTGCCGGGAGAGTTATTCAGGTGACTCTTCCGGCGTCAGGTGCTAATCCGCGGTATGAGGCAGTGGTTGAAGTTGAAAAATCTCGACCCCTTCCGCCGTCGAGCTCCCATCAGTTGACGGGTATTCCTATCGTTGAAGTTCTTGATGATGATGTGGAGCCTGTCGATATCAGTGCAGGTAGCGACGACGATGACGACGAGGATCAGGA
Organism: Rothia amarae; assembly: GCF_042677725.1. Lineage (NCBI taxonomy): Bacteria > Bacillati > Actinomycetota > Actinomycetes > Micrococcales > Micrococcaceae > Rothia > Rothia amarae. The sequence goes on along the minus strand of NZ_JBHUCN010000005.1, from coordinate 143,198 downwards.
TTCTGCAGGAAACGACGAGGAGCAGGACGCTTCTGTAGCGTTTCCCCAATATCGTGTGTACACGCCGCGTCCGAAATCTTCACCGCCGTTGTATCCCACCTATCCGCCCCTGAATCCAGGGGAGCGAGTCACTCTCATCTGGCACGGCCAAAAAGATGTACCCGGCATCGTGGCGGGTACCTACATTCGGTGTAGCGGTATGCTTACCGTTTCACCAATGCCGGCTCGAATCTATAATCCGCGCTACGAAATTGTTCCTTTGCGCCTCATCCGCCATCGCGGCCACCAAAAATTTCAGAAATCACAAGGTCTCTAATGCCAACAGAAAAGCCCCAGCGCCCGATCGACACCGAATCATCAGCTGACCCCAATCTTTCTTCTGCACTATCTCAAGCAGGCACGCGTTTTAAGCGCGGCGAGAATGGGGAAGTTGATGTGATGGATGCCGTCGGCGGGGTTCGCGGTATGGTCGAGGCGTTGCTTCCGGGATTTCTTTTTCTCTGCGTTTTTATTGCTACAGCTAATCTTTACGTTGCGCTGGCGGCAGCAGGTTCTGTGGCGCTGGTCTTTAGCCTTGTACGTCTGGCGCAGCGAGGTTCGCTGGTGCAATCGCTTTCAGGTTTTGTGGGAGTACTCATTTGTGCGTGGTCATCACTGCGCACCGGCGATGCCGCTGACTTCTATCTACCCGGTCTGCTCTTGAACGGTCTGTATGCACTGCTGGTTTTGGTTTCCATCGTGTTCCGCTGGCCGGTGCTGGGATTTTTCTATTCTTTCCTCCGCAACGAATCAGAGACCTGGCGCGCTGAACCGGCGAGACTGAAAGCCTATACCGTGGCTACTTGGGTTATCTTTGCCATGTTTGTCGCACGATTGGCAGTTCAGGTTCCGCTCTACTTCGCAGATAATGTGCCCTTGCTCGGCATCGCTCGCCTCTTCATGGGCATGCCGCTTTATATTGCGCTGTTGTGGTTGACCTGGATGATGACGAGAAAACCCGCTGACGTGGCATCGACCGACCTCAGCTAGGGATCTTTCGCTGATTTAGCTAAACTTCGCTGAATTAACTAAATAGCGCGCGGATGTCTTCTTCGCCCTCGGCGGTGGTGATGAAAAAGAGTTCGTCTTCACCGACGATGGGTTCATCTCCGGTGGGAACGATAGGCTGGGCGTCACGCAAAATAGCGGTGAGAGTTGTAGCTTCTGGCCACTGAATGTTGCTGACGGTATGGCCAATAATGGGGTGGCCCGCAGGAACTGTGTATTCCACCAGCATCGCTCCGCCGGTCTGCAAATCCAACAGGCGCACGACGTCGCCCACTTCCACTGCTTCTTCAACCAGAGAGGTCATCAGGCGCGGTGTTGAAACAGCGACGTCGACACCCCAAGAGTCATCAAAAAGCCATTCGTTTTTAGGGTTATTGACGCGAGCTACCGTGCGGGGTACGCCGAATTCGCTACGGGCGAGCAGGGAAACCACTAGGTTGGATTTGTCGTCGCCGGTAGCGGCAACAATGACATCGCACAGCTCTGGCTTTGCGCGGCGTAGTACGGATAGCTCGCAGGCATCTCCGATGACCCACTGAACTCCGGTTATTTCGGTGCGGCCGATTGTTTCTGGTTTTTCATCCAAGATGGTGACCTGGTGTCCGTGGGAGACGAGCTCGCGGGCGATAGATGAACCGACCGAGCCTGCGCCAACGATAAGGACGATCATGGTTAGTTCTCCTGCTCTTCTCGTTCTTCCTCAGTCAGCGGAGGGCTGGCAAGTACGCTTGAAATCTCATTAATATCTTCAATACGCATCATCGCGTGAACCACGTCCCCCTGTTGGTAGGAGCTCTGTGCCGAGGGGAGGATGCCCTCGCCAAAACGGGTGACGTAGGCAATACGGACGCCGGCGGCTTCTTCAATGTCGGTCAGAGCGTGCCCAGCCCATTCATCGTTGAGTTGAAGCTCTGCCAGGATAAGCCGACCAGAAGCTTCACGGAAGTCGCCTGCCATAGCTTGCTCGGGCAGAATACGGCGTAGAACCTGGTCAGTGGACCAGCGCACTGCTGCCACGGTGGGAATACCCAATCGCTGGTAGAATTCTGCACGATTAGGGTCATTAATGCGGGCTACCACATGTGCAACGCGAAAGGTTTCTCGTGCCACACGGGAGGAAATGATGTTCGAGTTATCTCCTGAGGAAACGGCGGCAAACGCATAGGCATCTTCAATTCCGGCACGTTTGAGCGTTTCGCGGTCAAAGCCTACACCGGTGATTTTTTTGCCGCTAAAGTCTTTACGCAGCCTGCGAAAGGCTTGCTCGTTTTGGTCAATGACCGCAACGGTGTGACCAGAATCTTCTAGCGTGTGGGCAAGCATGACGCCGACTCGTCCGGCACCCATAATCACGAAATGTGGCACTGATTTTTCCTCACTTGCAGCGTCAACAACAATGTCGATTCTAGACTACGCGTCTGCAGACGGCGGGAATGGTGTGTTCTCTGTGATTATTGCAGTGTTTGCTAGTTGCGCGCTGTTGTTTATCTTCACAAATGACTACTCTTAGTGGCTGTGAGTAAATTTTGGAGCAGTGTGGCAAACTCGGTGTGGGGAACCCCTGCACACCGTGCAAATATTGAGAGCCTGGGGCTCTCAAAAAGGCGTGCCCTGCCACTTTTGGGCGCAGACGGTATTTCCTCTGTTGCCTATGCTCCCGATGAAATTGTGCTCATGCTTTCTTTTGCTGGCACTGCCGGCTTGGTGTTTTCCCCCTGGGTTGCTTTTGGCATTTCACTCACGCTTCTGATTGTGGTGGGAACTTACCGCTATAACATCTCGCAGATTTCTGAGCGTGGTGATTATATGCTGGTACACAACCGTTTAGGGCCTGTACCTGCGATGATCCAGGGGGCATCTTCAATGGTGGATTATCTGCTGACGGTGGCTGTTTCTATCGCATCGGGCACCACCTACATCATTTCTGTTTTTCCCCAGCTTCAGCCCTATAACCGGGGGATAGCCCTGGGATTGCTCCTGCTCATCACCATATTTTGTCTGCGCGGGTTGCGGTCAATGGGAAGAATCGCCCCTATTCCAACCTATTCCTTCCTCGTCCTCCTTGGACTGACGATTACCGCGGGAATTATCCAGCATGCTTTGGGTACTCTGCACAGTGCTACCAGTAGCCACTATCAGGTGATTCCTCAAGGCCATGTGCAGAATTTGGTGACTGGCGTGGGTCTGGCCATGCTGCTTTCCCGAGCGTTCTCCTCGGGTGCAGTCGCAATTACCGGTATCTCAACGGTCAATAACTCAATGCGGTTCTTTGCCTCTCCCAAGAAGCACAACGCCGCCCGTACTCTCATGTATTTGGGTCTGATTTCAGCTGTATTGATGGTAGGAATTACCTATCTGGTGAAGAAGACCGGTGCTGTGGTGGTGCAAGACCCCCAGCGATTCCTCCTGGTCGACGGGCAAAAGGTGGGTGCAGATTTCCACCAAATACCGTTGCTCTTTCAAATTACCGACGCCGTGTTCCGCGGTGGGTGGATGACAGAGCTGGTTTCTCTGGCAACCGTGGGGATCCTGATGATAGCTGCGGTCACTGCGTTCATTGGATTTCCTCTCCTCACCTCAACTATTGCTGAGCACCAGTACCTCCCCGTTCAACTCAGCGCCCGGTACTCGCGCCGTCTCTTCTCCAACGCCGTCATCATGCTGTCGGTCAGTGCTGCCGTGCTGCTACTGATTTTTGGAACCGACGTGAACGCACTCATCCAGCTGTATATTGTCGGTGCTTTTACCTCGATGTCATTGACTCAGTGCGCTGTTGCCTGGCACCGTTTCCGCACGCTACGCATTACCCTCGATCAGATGGAGCGGCGCAAGCTGTTTCGTGACCTAGCTGTAACGGTTCTTGGGCTGATGGTCACCGTGGCTGCGCTGATCGTCGTTTTGTTCACCAAGCTCACCCAGGGAGCCTGGATTACTCTCATACTTATTGCTGCCACCGTAGGACTGATGCTGATGACCCGCAAACACTATGAAACGGTTGATGAAGACCTCAAACTGGGCTCAGACGATGATTCCCTTGCCCGAGCAAGAGTTCTTCCCGCTCGAGTCCACGCTCTTATTTATGTACCGCGGGTGCGTAAGCCCGTTGCGTTAGCAGTTGCCTACGCCCGCGCGTCCCGCCCGTCGAGCATTGAAGCGATTGCAGTCAACGTGGTGGAAGAGCGGACAAAAGCCATGACCACGAAATGGGAGCAGTTGGCTGTTCCCGTACCCCTAACAATTCTTGATTCTCCCTATCGAGACCAGGTCAAGCCTGTGCGGGAGTATGTGCGCCGCCGCGCCGAAACTTCACCTGGAGATGTTACGGTGGTTTATCTGCCCGAGTACGTGGTGAGCCACTGGTGGGAATCGCTGATTCACCGCCGCACCGTTCATCGGATTGCCCATCAGCTACGTCGAGAAAACGGAGTAGTTATTGCTTCGGTTCCCTGGAATATTGGGCGTAGTCATCCGGTGGAAAAGCCTCAGGCATCACCTTCATCCCTAGCTCAGGAACTGTCTCAACAGCCAGATGAGCGTAGAAAGTAGTTTTTAATGAATCATCAGTCCGAAGATCAAATTAACTTTTCCATCGGCGATATTGTGGAGCTTAACCCCGAAAAAGTTGCCCACGGTGGGTCTTTCGTGGCACGAGCCAACGGCAGAGTTTTCTTCGTGCGTCACAGCTTGCCCGGCGAAACAGTCCGAGCTGTGATTACGGGCAGCGGACCGAAAAACCGATTCTTTTTTGCAGATACAGTAGAGGTTCTCTCTGCTTCTGCAAACCGACGGCAGCACCCTTGGGCACCTGCCGATGCTCTCCTGGCAGCTCAAGAGAACCGGTTGCCAGTCGGTGGCATGGAATTTGGGCATATTACCCCGTCGGTTCAGCAGGAGCTGAAAGCCGTCGTGATAGCAGAGCAACTCCAACGTTTGGGCGGTATTGCTGCTGACCACCCGCTTCTGGAGCAGTTGACCGTGAAACCCGTGAGTGAAAAAGAGCTAGGTCAGCGCACACGTGTTCATTTTGGTGTAGACGCTCAGAGACATATTGCTATGTATCCGCACCAGTCGAATGAGCCTCAGACTGTGGATGGCTTCCCCCTGGCAGCAGCAGCGCTAGAGAACCTGCACCTGGAACAATTGGAACTTTCTGGTATTTCCCGAGTGAATGCCGCCGTGTCTTCTACCGGGCAGCGTTTTGTGCAATTTACTGTAGGCGCGGAAAATAAACCCGCAGTGGTTGCCGAGAACCTCAAACCTCAGCTTGAACAACTCTGGGGAGATTTCCAAGAACGGCGTATTGCGGTTCGCTTCACGGCGGAACGTATTTCCGGTCGCGGTCGCGGCGTCAGAGCAGCGGATGTTCTCTGGGGTGACCCCGTCTTACAAGAGAACGTTTCGTTCGAAGGCGCGAAATTGAACTTTGAGGTGGACGGTGCGGGGTTCTGGCAAAATCATGCGGTAGCGCCTGCAACCCTCAGTGCATTAGTGCGTGAATTTGCTGATTTGAAGAGCGGAGAAACCGCATTCGATCTCTACGCTGGCGCAGGTCTTCTCACTGGCGTTCTCGCGGATGCAGTGGGGGAGAAGGGGCACGTTCTCTCTGTTGAAGGTTCACCGGTGACCAGCTCAAACGCTGAAAAGAACTTTGCCCGCCAGGGAATCTCCCGCACCGAGCGCTCTTCCAAAACCGTAATCAAAGTGGTGCGTGGCGATGTAGCTAAAGTTCTGCGCAACGTTTCCACTAAACCTGAATACCGTGCATTCGCTCGTCCCGACGTCGTCGTGCTTGATCCTTCTCGTGAAGGTGCCGGGCGTCAAGTTATGGAACAGATTGACCAGCTAGACCCTCGTGCTATCGTCTACGTTGCCTGTGATCCAGCGGCACTGGGGCGCGATACCGGTTACTTGCGAGAGCTGGGCTGGTCTTTGGCTAAGGTTCAGGGGTTGGACATGTATCCCTGTACTCACCACGTTGAAACTATTGCCCGCTTTGAACGCCGCTAAGCCACTTCTGAAAAAAGACGTTGTATTTAGTCAGTGTTTTGTTGCGAAAATAGGAATGAGGTATAAGCAGGTACACTGGTGTCTAATAGAGCTTAGTGTCAAACTGTCTCTAACTTCGCCGTTTGCGTCATTGGCTGGCGCAAACGGCGCAAAGTGAGCGGTTTGAAAGAGCTTTACCCCAAAGACCAGTGTCGAGAGGAGTTCACATGACTACTGTGAACAGCTTCGGTTCCAAGGACGTTTTGAACGTCAAAGGCACCGAGTATGAAATTTTCCGCCTGAATGCGGTCAAGGGATCTGAGAAGCTCCCTTACTCCCTAAAGGTTCTTCTAGAAAACCTGTTGCGCACCGAAGATGGCGCGAACATCACCAAAGATCACATTGAAGCTTTGGCTAACTGGGATCCTCACGCTGAACCCAACACCGAAATTCAGTTCACCCCCGCACGCGTGATTATGCAGGACTTCACCGGTGTTCCCTGCATCGTGGACCTTGCTACCATGCGTGAAGCTGTGAAGGACTTGGGTGGCGATCCCTCCAAGATTAATCCTTTGGCACCTGCTGAACTCGTCATCGACCACTCGGTTCAGATTGATAAGTTCGGCACTGCAGATGCAATTACCCGCAATATGGACATCGAATACGAGCGCAACGGCGAGCGTTACAAGTTCCTTCGCTGGGGTCAGGGCGCCTTTGATGACTTCAAGGTAGTGCCCCCGGGAATGGGTATCGTTCACCAGGTCAATATCGAATACCTGGCTCGCACCGTCATGTCCCGTGAAGTTGACGGAGTCATGCGCGCATACCCCGATACCCTCGTGGGCACCGACTCCCACACCACCATGGTGAACGGTCTCGGCGTTCTCGGCTGGGGCGTTGGCGGTATTGAAGCAGAAGCAGCTATGCTCGGCCAGCCCGTGTCCATGCTGATTCCTCGCGTTGTTGGTTTTAAGCTCACCGGCTCCATTCCTTCGGGCGCTACGGCAACCGACGTCGTTCTCACCATCACCGAAATGCTCCGTAAGCAGGGCGTAGTCGGCAAGTTCGTTGAATTCTACGGCGAGGGCGTCACCCAGGTTCCTCTGGCAAACCGTGCGACCATCGGTAACATGAGCCCCGAATTTGGTTCGACTGCTGCAATCTTCCCGATTGACGACGTCACACTGGACTACCTGCGCCTCACCGGTCGCTCAGAAGAACAGATTGCTCTGGTTGAGCAGTACACCAAGGAACAGGGCCTGTGGCATGATCCTTCAGTTGAGGTTGAATACTCTGAGTACCTCGAACTTGATCTTTCCACCGTGGTGCCTTCTATCGCTGGTCCCAAGCGTCCTCAGGATCGCATTGAGTTGGATTCAGCGAAGAAGCAGTTCCGCAAGGATCTTCCCAATTACGTCGAGCAAACCGATTTAGATTCTGACATCGAAGAGTCCTTCCCTGCATCTGACGCTGTGGGTGGTCCCGGTGCTGAAAGCAATGAAGAGAAGGTAGGGGAGTTCGACAACAACGCCCCCAAGAAGCTCCTCGGCCGCGCGTCCAAGAAGGTCGACGTCAAGATGGAAGACGGCCGCGAGTTCCAGCTCGATCACGGCGCTGTATCCATCGCATCGATTACTTCCTGCACCAACACCTCGAACCCCTCAGTCATGCTTGCCGCAGGTATCCTTGCGCGCAACGCAGCGGCTAAGGGACTCACCGCGCAGCCTTGGGTCAAGACCTCCATTGCTCCCGGTTCTAAGGTAGTTACTGACTACTACGAGAAGGCTGGCTTGCTCCCTGAACTCGAAAAGCTTGGTTTCTATGTAGTGGGCTATGGTTGTGCAACCTGCATCGGTAACTCCGGCCCGCTGGAGCCTGAGATTTCTGAGGCTATCAACGAAAATGACCTGTCAGTAACTGCAGTTCTCTCAGGTAACCGTAACTTTGAGGGTCGAATTTCACCTGACGTTAAGATGAACTACTTGGCTTCACCTCCTCTGGTTATCGCTTATGCGCTGGCTGGCACCATGGACTTCGATTTTGAGAAGGACGCACTGGGCAAGGATCAGGACGGCAACGATGTCTACCTCAAGGACATCTGGCCCGACCCCGCCGAGGTGGAGAAAATCATTGCTTCGGCAGTGGATACCGAGATGTACAACAACGAATACGGAACCATCTTCGATGGCGACGATCGCTGGAAGTCCCTCGATACTCCCACCGGCAATACCTTCGCCTGGGATGCCGATTCCACCTACGTGCGCAAGCCCCCATACTTTGAGGGCATGACCATGGATATCACCCCTGTGGAAGATATCGAAGGCGCTCGCGTTCTGCTCAAGCTGGGCGATTCGGTCACCACCGACCACATTTCACCGGCTGGTTCATTCAAATCTGAAACCCCTGCGGGTCAGTACCTGATTGAACATGGCGTAGAACGTAAGGACTTCAACTCCTACGGTTCACGCCGTGGTAACCACGAGGTCATGATTCGTGGTACCTTCGCGAACATCCGCATTAAGAACCAGTTGCTGGACGGCGTCGAGGGTGGTTTCACCCGCGACTTCACCCGCGATGGTGAACAGTCCACTGTCTACGATGCTTCTCAGAACTACCAGGCTGCTGGTATTCCTCTGGTTGTATTGGGCGGTAAGGAATACGGCACCGGATCATCTCGTGACTGGGCTGCTAAGGGCACCACCTTGCTGGGCGTCAAGGCAGTTATTGCTGAGTCCTTCGAGCGCATCCACCGTTCAAACCTGATTGGCATGGGCGTTGTGCCTCTGCAGTTCCCCGAGGGCGAGTCTCACGAGTCATTGGGTCTGACCGGTACCGAGACTTACTCCATCACCGGCCTGACCGAGCTGAATGAGGGCAAGACTCCTAAGACCGTAAAGGTTACTGCAACCGCTGAAGATGGCTCCACCACCGAATTCGATGCTGTAGTACGCATCGATACCCCAGGTGAAGCTGACTACTACCGCAACGGCGGTATTCTCCAGTACGTTTTGCGTAACCTGGTTCGTGATTCCAAGTAATTCTATAAACTCCCGCCTGAATGTCTGATAATTCAGCAAAAAATGAGGTCTCCCTATACGGGGGACCTCATTTTTTTGAATGAAGACTACAGTTCCTCATGGGTAAGTCAGTTCACATTACTAAAGTATATGTGCTACAGTTCACAAAAAGTAATTTGTTCAACAATGACGTCAGCGCCTAAGCGCACGATATTTCTCTTAATGAGGTAGCACATGGCTTCTGCGATTGATTGGGTCAACGGCATTATTTGGTCGCCTGTTCTCGTATATCTATGTCTCATCGTTGGTGTTTTTTTCACCATCCGAACGAGACTATTGCAAATTCGAAAAATTCCTACAATGATTCGAAGCACCTTCAAAGGTGACTCCACTGCTGAAGGTGTTTCATCTTTCCAAGCTTTGGCAATGTCGCTTGCGGGTCGAGTCGGTACAGGCAACATTGCTGGTGTTGCCACAGCAATTGCTTTTGGCGGACCAGGCGCGGTTTTCTGGATGTGGATGGTTGCTTTCCTCGGTTCCTCTACATCATTCGTAGAATCTACCTTGGGTCAAATTTATAAAGAAAAAGATAAGCTCACCGGTGAGTTCCGCGGCGGTCCAGCTTATTACTTTGAAAAAGCTTACAAGCACACCAAATATTCTGGACTCTTCAAGGTCTATGCATCCATCTTTGCGTTTGCGACTGTTCTTGCTTGCGGTATTTTCCTGCCAGGTGTACAGGCAAACGGTATTGCGACCGGACTGCAAGGAGCATGGCCTTCCATTCACCCCTGGATGGCTGCTGTTGCCGTTACTATTTGTTTGGCATTCATCGTTGTCGGTGGTGTGAAGAGAATCGCAAACTTTGCATCTGTCGTTGTTCCCGTCATGGCCGTGCTATACATTATCGGCGCCATCATTGTTGCATTCGTCAACATCGATCAAGTTGTTCCTGTATTTAGCCTCATTTTCTCCTCAGCATTTGGTACTCACGCGGCTTTTGGCGCAATTCTTGGTACTGCTATTGAATGGGGAGTCAAGCGCGGAATCTATTCGAATGAAGCTGGTCAGGGCACAGGTCCTCACGCCGCGGCAGCAGCTGAAGTGAAACATCCTGCCTCACAAGGTTTTGTTCAAGCGATGGCTGTATACATTGATACCCTCTTCGTGTGTACCGCTACTGCTTTCCTCATCATCTCCACGGGGATGTACCGTGTCTACTCAGGAGGGAGCGAAGACAGCCCGGTTCTAGCTGAAGGTAGTGGAAATCTGCCAGACAATGCAGTGGTTGGTCCAGCTTTTGCCCAAAATGCATTTGATACAGTGTTTAGTGGTTTCGGCCCCATGTTTATTGCAATTTCTTTGGTCTTCTTCGCATTCACCACCATCATCGCTTACTACTACATGGCTGAAACCAACCTTCGCTACCTCACCCGCAATTTTAGAAACCTCGAAATTCAGCGAGCAGCTATTCGTGGCCTTCAATTTGTGATTCTGATTGCAACTGTAATGGGTTGTGTTAACAGTGCAGGTTCAGCATGGGCTTTGGGCGATATTGGTGTAGGGCTCATGGCATGGCTGAATATTATAGGCATCCTCTTTTTGAGGAGACCTGCTTTAGCGGTATTGCGTGATTATGAAGAACAGCAAAAGCAAGGTTTGGAGCCTACCTTCAATCCAGAGGCTTTGGAAATATACAATGCTGATTTTTGGCAGATTCGTCACGATACTGGAATGATGCAACAGGTAAGAAAGAACTAAAATCCTGATCTAATCGGACCCCTTCAACGAAAGGGGTCCGATTCTATATTGAGTCCCAGATTGTCTTCCACTTGTCACCTAAAGTCTGAATGGTCTCGTGCGCGTTGAGACCTGAGGGCTGGGGAGTCACCCATAATTCGATATCCTGAGGCCAATCATCCATCTCCGATGTATCCTGGTGACCCAGCTTAGCTTTATTATTTGAAAACGCCGTGCGGTAGGCGGTAATACCAATGATGGCAACGGCGCGAGGCTTTAGCTCTTCAGCAAGACGGATAATGCGCTGGCGCGATTCCTTGAGCTCTTCTGCCGTCAACTGGTCGGCACGAGCAGTTGCCCTCGGTACCAGATTAGTGATGGCGATTCCCGCATCGATCAGGCGTTGTTCATCTTCATCGCTGAGACCGGTCGAAGCATCTACTTTAGGACTCAAAATACCGGCGACGTCGAGCGAGGGCCAAAACCTATTACCCGGGTGGGCAAAGGGTGCGTTGACTGCCGCGGTCCATAGACCAGGGTTTATGCCAACCATCAACAACTTCACCGGATAGGGATTTTCCCCGGTAGGCAAACGGTCGGTGATTTCATCGTTTTCGAAGTGATGCAGTTCCTCTTTATGCGGGCGACGCCCCTGCAAAGGGGAAGGATGTAGTTTACTCATACTCCTATTGTGACCGCTGGTCTTTCGATGATTCTTCCATTGGGACTCAGAGCTAAATTCTTGTCAAGCAAAGTAATACTGTTAAAATGACTTCATGCCCCACGAACCCATCTGGACCCCGACTTCACCCAACACGGTGATTCAAGGAGATAACCTCAATGTGCTGCGTGAACTTCCGGATGAGTCTTTTCAGCTAATTTATATTGACCCGCCTTTCAACACGGGGAAGGTGCAAAAACGCCAGTCTCTGAAGACGGTGCGCTCGCAGGAGGGCACTCGCGTGGGGTACAAAGGGCAAACTTACGAGACGATCCGTGGAAAAATTACTAGCTACGACGATTCGTTTGAAGATTTTTGGGAATTTTTAGAGCCCAGGTTAGAAGAAGCGTGGCGGTTGCTGAAGTCTTCGGGAACCCTCTACCTGCATTTGGATTACCGCGAAGTTCACTATGCCAAGGTTCTTCTCGATGCCCTCTTTGGCAGAGAGTGCTTTCTCAACGAGATTATTTGGGCTTACGATTACGGGGCTCGTTCGAAGAAGCGTTGGCCTACTAAACATGACAATATTTTGGTCTATGTGAAAGACCCCAAAGGCTACTATTTCAACAATACTGAGGTTGACCGTGAGCCTTATATGGCGCCGGGCCTGGTTACTCCAGAAAAAGTAGCCTTAGGAAAGCTACCCACCGACGTCTGGTGGCACACGATAGTTTCTCCGAGCGGACGAGAAAAAACGGGATATCCTACTCAAAAACCCCTGGGCGTATTGCGGCGCATCATCCAGGCGAGTTCTACCGAAGGCGACTGGGTGTTGGATTTCTTTGGCGGCAGCGGCACTACCGGTGATGCCGCCCGCCAGCTGGGCAGAAAATTCTTACTCATTGATAAGAACAAGCAGGCATTTGACACGATGAAAACCCGCTTTGCGCGCGTCATCGACGCCGAAGAAGAATCTCAACAGATTCAGTTCGCCAAGTTTAGAAAGAGCCCTGTTCACCTGATTGAAGGCTGATAATTCGAAAGTTATTCCCTGGGACGGGTAAAGTTGAGACAGCGGAACCATCAGGGTACTGAGATGAGATACCCTGGTCACCGCTGAGAATTGTGCATACTAAAGGAGATCACCGTGGGATTGCTTGAGAACATCTCGACGCCTAAAGATCTAGATCGTCTTTCGGAGAGCGAGATGCATCAGCTGGCGCAAGAAATTCGTAGTTTTCTCGTGCAGCATGTGGCGCAGACCGGTGGTCACTTGGGACCAAACTTGGGCGTGGTTGAACTGACCCTCGGTATTCACCGCGTATTCGATTCGCCACACGACTCCATCATTTTTGATACGGGACATCAGTCCTACGTACATAAAATTTTGACCGGTCGCCACAATTTTGAGACTCTACGTCAAAAAGGCGGACTGGCAGGTTACCCCGACCGTGCAGAATCAGAGCATGACATCGTGGAGTCTTCTCATGCGTCGTCGTCGCTGAGCTGGGCTGATGGTATTTCTCGTGCCCACCAGTATAACGGGGAGGACGACCGCTATACTGTCGCGGTGATTGGCGATGGCGCACTAACCGGCGGTATGGCCTGGGAGGCAGTGAATAATATTGCTGCTGACCGCCAGCGCAAAGTAGTGATTGTGGTGAACGATAATGGCCGTTCCTATGCTCCTACGGTGGGTGGTTTTGCCAACCATATGGCTGAGCTTCAGCAAGAACTACAGAATCGTCTGGATCAGGTTCGCCTGGATCGCCGCTACGATAAGACTCTCGATGTGATGCGCCAGAAGCTACAGAAGTCTGGTCCTGTGGGCGAGATGGTTTACCGCGGTCTGCACGGTATGAAAGCGGGACTCAAAGATATCGTGGTGCCCAACGGTCTCTTCGAAGATTTGGGCATGAAATATGTAGGACCGATTGATGGCCATGACCAAGATGCCGTGGAAACCGCGCTGACAGCTGCAAAGAACTTTGGTGGCCCCGTTATTGTGCATGCGATTACCGAAAAGGGCCGGGGTTATGCTCCTGCCCGAGCGCATGAGGACGACCAGTTCCACGCGGTGGGTATTATCGACCCCGAAACCGGTCAACCTCTTGCTTCAAAGGGTGGGCAGTCTTGGACTGGCGTTTTCTCGTCAGAGATTAAGAATATTGCCGACGAGCGTGAAGATATCGTGGGCATTACCGGCGCTATGTTGATTCCTGTGGGGCTCAAACCCATGCAACAGGCTTACCCCAACCGTGTAATCGACGTGGGAATCGCCGAGCAACATGCCATCGCCATGAGCGCAGGTCTTGCTTTTGGCGGACTGCATCCGGTGATTGCCCTTTACGCTACCTTCTTGAATCGCGGATTTGACCAGCTATTAATGGACGTTGCGCTACACGGTGCTGGAGTGACCATCGTTCTCGACCGCTCGGGTGTCACAGGTCCTGATGGTCCTTCTCATCATGGTATGTGGGATCTTGCTCTTTTGCAGTTCATCCCCGGTTTGCATCTGGCAGCTCCGCGTGATGCTGCGACTTTGCGGGAAGAGCTGCGGGAGGCAGTAGCTATTAACGATGCTCCCACCGTTATCCGCTACCCTAAGGGCGACGTCGGCGACGACATCTCTGCTATCCACCGCATGGACGACGGCGTGGACGTCCTGAGGCAATCCGGCGATTCAGATAGCTCCAGCGGGCAGCTGGACGTACTGCTGGTTGCTGTGGGCGCGATGGTGCCCCTGGCGTTGAGTGTTTCCGAATCCCTGGAACAGCAGGGGGTATCGAGCACGGTGATTGATCCTCGCTGGGTCATGCCCGTGCCGGGGTCGGTTGTCAGCGCAGCACGCGACCACCGAATCGTTGTGGTACTAGAAGACGGCGTCAAGGCGGGGGGAGTTGGCTCCCGAATCCGTCAGGAGATGCGTTCGCACGGTGTTGATACCGCTTTAAACGAAGTGGGATTGCCCTCTGAATTTATTCCCCATGCTTCACGCAGTGAAATTTTTGATGAAGTTGGGCTCACAACCGAGAAAATTACCGGAGATATTATGGCTCAGCTTTCGGGGGAAATGGTTCCTTACGCTCGTGGTAAGGGAATTAAGCCCAAGCACGCTCGTTGATAGCTACCTCTGCATTGAATATTGAGTTATAAATAAAACCGCTTGAATATGAATAGGTTCAAGCGGTTTTTTCTGGTGTGAAGGCTAGGAGACGATGATTCGTCCGTTTTTTACCTCTACGGCATACTCGGGCAGAGGCTCGGGGGCGGGGCCGCCCTTGACTGAGCCATCTTCAATGCTGAACTGCGACGCATGGCAGGGGCATGCGAGATTCTTATTTTGCACGTTGAGCTGGCAACCCTGGTGAGTGCACACGGAGCTAAATGCTTTGAACTTGCCTTCGCTGGGCTGAGTTACCATGACCGAGAGATCACCCGAAGTAGCTTTGAGCGCACTGCCGACGGGAACATCTGCGGCAGCGGCAATATCGGTGGGAGCCGAAGGCTTTTTCGCCTCGGTCAGACCGCCTTCAGCGGACTTACCCGCATCTGAATCATTCGATCCGCAAGCGGTGAGGGTCACGCCCGCAACGCCTACGCCCGCTCCGCCAAGGGCTAGACGGCGGCTGACTGCGCCGGTCTCGGTTGTCTTTTCATTCTCCATGTTTGTTCCTCCCATAGGGGTGCCGCCTCATTTGGGCTGAAAACCTGGTTATTCCAGATATTTTTCAAAGAGCGGCAGAAGTCTTGGTACCACTAAGTTTATCTGCCAGTTACGCGCGCCCAAAGAGCGAAGCTCGTATGACAGAGAATCTTCGCTGATTTCTTGGGGTGGTTCCCAGCAGAGACGGCGTAAAGTATCGGGCTGAAGGATGTTGTCGTGGGGAATATTAATGTCGTCTGACAAGTCGTTGAGCGTTTCCTTTGCCGCCTGAATCAACGCGTGCGACGCTGGACGCTTGTGTTCCCAAGCCTTGATGGGCGGCGGAGCGCTGGCAGGGGTGGTGTAGGGCACCGGTTGTTCAGCGGATTTTGCTTCATGGATAGCCCGCACCCACCGGGGCGCTTCCCGTCGCAGCGATCGCGTTTGGAAGCCTGGGATCGCCAGTATAGCTGGGACAGTGCGGGGCATTGACCGAGCTGCTTGAATTAATGAAGAATCGGGTAGTAAACGCTTGGGTGCTATATCTTTTTTCTGAGCGAGATGGTCGCGTTCAAACCAAAGATTTTTCAGTGCCGTCAACTGGCGTCTGTTACGTAACGCCTGAATTCCCTTGGTTTTGCGCCAGGGGTCGGGGGTGCTTTCTTTGGGAGGGGCTGAAGCTAGGTAGGCGAATTCCTCTAATGCTATTTCGAGTTTTCCTTGCTCCCTCAACACGTCTTCGATGGCGTCTCTGAGATCAACGAGTATTTCGACGTCGAGCGCCGCGTAGTTTAGCCATTCAGCCGGCAGAGGTCGTTTGGACCAGTCCACTGCCGAGTGTTCTTTTTTTAGGCGGTAACCCAGTAGCTGTTCGACGACAGTTCCCAACCCCACGCGGTCAAAGCCAGCAAGGCGTGAACCTAGTTCTGTGTCGAAGAGAAAATCGGGGTGCATGCCTAGATCTGCGAGGCAGGGCATATCTTGCGTGGCGGCGTGGAGAACCCACTCGACGCCGCGTAATGCCTCGTTAATGAGAGAGAGGTCTTCAAATGCTTCGGGGTCAATCAGGATGATTCCTGAGTCTCCCCGTTTGAGTTGTACCAGGAAGGCTCGCTGACCGTAGCGGATTCCCGAAGCACGTTCAGTGTCCACTGCCACAGAACCTTCGGCGTTTTTGAGAACCTGCGCAGCATTGCGCAAACCGCGTTCTGTACTGATGACCGCAGGGATGCCATCGGCTGGTCGATTGAGGAGGACGATGTCAGGAATAGCGAATTCGCCTAGCCCAAGTTGCTCGCAAGTGGGAGCAACAGATTCAGACTGCCCACTCATACGAGACCCACCCATCCGTTTTATCCTCAAAAATAGCTCTTCCGATTGCCGAGGTTTTGATTCTTGGCACAGAATTCTATTCTACGACTGCCGTTGCATTTTTGGGCGGAAAATGACTTTAACGCTGAACACCTCTGGCGCCCTCGTTAAGGCGGAGGCGTCAGAGGTGATGGATTTTTTCTCACGTGAGCTTACTTTTGCGGCTCAAAGGTGAGACAGATGGAGTTGATGCAGTACCGCTGATCGGTGGGAGTATCGTATCCCTCGCCTTCAAAGACATGACCTAGGTGAGAATCGCAGGCAGCGCAACGGACTTCAATCCGTTTCATGCCCAAAGAGTAGTCTTCGAGGTAGCGCACGCTGTCAGAGGCTGCGGGGTCAAAGAAGGAGGGCCAACCACAGTGGGTGTCGAATTTTTCAGTAGAGCGGAAAAGCTCGGCGTCACAGGCGCGGCACTTATAGACACCTTCTGTTTTGTTATCTAGGTGCTCACCGGTAAAGGGACGCTCGGTCCCTCCTTCGCGAAGTACGGCAAATTCCTGGGGGTTGAGAACTTCTCGCCAGTCTTTGACGACTTTACCCACGCCAGGTTTGAACTCAGACATAAGTGTATCTCCTTCAGTTGCAATACCTATGTTCTCACTATAACCGGTCAAGACACACCGGTATTCCTTCCAGGAAAAGGGCAAACTTTTTTCAGTTTGAACGGCTATAGTTCACAGTGAAACTGGTGAGAACGAAGAAAGTCGTTGCAAACAGCCGTGAACAAAGCACAGACAAAAGACCGCATCCTGAATTCACCCTGGACCCCAGCAACTATCGGAGCCGCAGTCGGAGCCGGATCTGCAACAGTCGGTCTGCTGAGCGCAGCGGCTGTCTCAACCTATTTTGCTCGCAAGGTGGTGGTTCCTCCCAAACGGCCGGTGGAAAATTTACGCCTTATCTCGGTGGGTTATGACTCCATCGAGTTGACGAGCCACCAGCAGCCCTCAAGCGTGCGTTTGCCAGCAACCGAAGCAACTCTTGCTCCCGGCGAGTACGGTCTATTTTTTAACGGTGGTCAAGGATTCGCTGTAGTGGGTGAAATTACTGCCTATTCCCCCCAAGAACAGACGGTCACGCGCAAGATTCTCAATGTAGTTTCCGGTGATCTGGCGACGGCGCAGAGAGGTCGACTTTCCGGTGTTGTTTCGCGTACCCCCGAGGCGGCAGGGTATAGCTGTGAAGATATTTCACTGGAACTGGCGGTGGGCTCGGCCCCTGCCTGGTTAGTCCATCCCGATGCACGGCTTCCAGAGTCCGAATTCTCGCCAGATGTATCTCCGACAGTACAAACAGGTTCAAGAACTTGGGCAATCATGGTGCATGGGATGGGTGCCACCCGCGCAGAAACCTTACGGGCATTGGAAACAACACAGGCGCTTGGCATGACGTCGCTGCACATGTCGTATCGCAATGATCGTGAGGCACCGCCGTCGGTAGATAACCGCTACGGTCTAGGTTTTACCGAATGGGCAGATGTAGATATAGCCATCGACTACGCGCGGGAACACGGTGCGCAGGATGTAGTTCTCTTTGGTTGGTCAATGGGCGGTGCGATCTGCCTCCAGACTATGAGGCGCGCCCGCAATCGCCGTCTTATCCGAGCGATGGTTCTGGATGGGCCGGCAGCGGATTGGCTTGATCTGATGCAGTATCACACGCGAATCAATAAAATTCCGCTCCGCCTTGGTGCACTGGGAGTCTCGATGATTTCGCAACCTGCCCTCAACATCTTTACCGGTCTGCAAGAGCCCATCGAAATGGATACTCTCTCATGGACCAAACATGCGGGGGACATCACCGTACCCACATTGATTCTGCATTCAATGGATGACGCGTTTGTGCCCGCTTATAGCTCGCAGAAGCTGGCGGAGCGTTCACCTCTGGTAGATTTTGTCCCCTTCGAAGGAGCAACCCATACGCGCGAGTGGAATGTTGATCCCCGCCGCTGGTTTGATGCAGTTACCTCCTGGTTACCTGCGCATCTCAGCTAAGCGGCTATATCCGCATACTTTCCCTGGGCAAGAGCGAGCAAATCATCGGGAGTTAACTCGATGTCTAGTCCTCTCTTGCCCCCGGAAACCAAAATAGTGGGAAAGAGCTGGGCAGTTTCATCGAGCACAGTAACGTGAGGTGTTTTTTGACCTAGAGGAGAAATCCCTCCCACTACGTACCCGCTCCGTTTCTCTGCGACTGAAGGCTCTGCCATGGTGGCTGACTTCCACCCCAGAGCAGCCGCAGCAGCTTTGAGGCTGAGTTTGCCTGCCACCGGGACTACACACACCGCATACTCTTTTTCATGGTGAATCATAAGAGTTTTGAAAACTTGATCTTCCGAGCGACCCAGCGCAGCGGCGGCTTCTAATCCAAAGGCCTTTTCGCCGTCTTGATGTGCATATTCGCGCACCTCATAGGTAACGCCTGCTTCTTCCAGTACTTGCAGTGCCGCAGTTGCGGCGGCGCCTTTTTTCTTTTTCTTAGCCATGGTGTTCTCCTCATCTAAGGTTTCTGCCTCTAATGTACCGAGAGGAGAGCAACAAGAAAAATGTAAAGGCTAAGGCAACCTGTAGCCCGAAATAGAGGAAACACTCGCGGTGTTCACTAGACTGAGATATCAAGACAGTCACACTGCTGATGAATAGCACGTGTGAAATTTGTACCGGCTAGAAAGCACACTCGTGGTTACTTTTGAACATCTCACCGAACGACGTCCGCAGGTTTCACCTGAAGAATTGCTCGCAGGGTTCCGCCCCTCTGAACGATTTGGTGAGGTGTCGTTTGAGACCTATCGACCAGATCCACAGCAACCTTCTCAGTCCGCTGCCGTTGAGGCTTTGAAAAAGTTTGCGGCAAGCATGGGGCAGAGCCCACAGGGTTCGGGCGGCTTCTTCTCGAAACTTTTTGGTGGCGGAAGCAAAAATCCAGCGGCTGCGCAGGGTATGTATTTGGACGGCGGGTTCGGCGTCGGTAAAACTCACCTTCTGGCGTCCCTATGGCATGCTGTGGATGGCCCCAAAGCCTTCGGTACCTTTGTGGAATACACCAATCTGGTAGGTGCCATGGGATTCCGCAATACGGTTGGTGCACTGAGCAAATACAAGCTGGTCTGTATTGATGAATTTGAACTCGACGATCCCGGCGACACCGTTTTGATGTCCCGCCTAATGCGAGAGCTTTCCGACGCAGGAGTGCGCTTGGTGGCAACCTCGAATACCTTGCCCGGCGCACTGGGGGAGGGACGTTTTGCCGCCCAGGATTTCAAGCGAGAAATTCAGGTATTAGCGGATCAATTCGATGTATTGCGCGTTGACGGTGAAGACTACCGTCACCGCGGTCTAGAAAAAGCTCCCAACCCGGTTGTCCCAGGCACCGAGGAAGCAACTGTAGAAGAAAAATTCCCCGCTAACTCCCGCATTGCAGTAGATAATTTTGCCGACGTCGTGGAACACCTTTCGCAGGTCCATCCCTCTCGCTACCGTCAGCTCGTTGCGGACTTGGACGGTATCTGCTGGAAGAACGTTGAGCCTATTACCCGACAGGATATTGCCCTCCGTTTTGTAGTCCTTGCTGACCGGCTCTATGACCGCGATCTTCCTATTGTTTCCTCAGGCGTTCCGTTTGACCAGGTCTTTACCGAAGAGATGATGGCTGGGGGATACCAAAAGAAGTATTTCCGTGCGGTATCCCGACTCACCGCACTGGCACGCGAGGCAGCAACGGGTGAACGTGCATAAATAAAAAGAGCATCCCTGTGAGATACTCCATATAAAATGGTGGGGGGTCACAGGGGTGTTTGGATCTTCCGGTGCGGCTGAAATCCCTGATTTTCTGCGGTTTTTTGAGAGGTGTTGTGTCGATTTGGCAGCGGGGGATAAACTGTGTAAAGTATTTATCTGTCAGGTCAGCGAGTTGAAGAACTCCAAGTGACCATCCTGAAAAGGTGACATATGCGGTTGTAGCTCAGTTGGTAGAGCACCACCTTGCCAAGGTGGATGTCGCGAGTTCGAGTCTCGTCAACCGCTCGCATGCTGTTTCTAGTAAGAAGCACAGGCCCTGGCTTCATGCAAGGCACGGTGAGGTGGTCGAGTGGTTAGGCAGCGGCCTGCAAAGCCGTGTACGCGGGTTCAAATCCCGTCCTCACCTCGCAGACAATATTTTCATATTGTTTATGCGCGATTGGCGCAGCGGTAGCGCGCTTCCCTGACACGGAAGAGGTCACTGGTTCGATCCCAGTATCGCGCACAAACTAAACCCAGCTGAATTTTTCAGCTGGGTTTTGTGTTTAACACTAAGAGTTCTAAAAGTGACTGCCCAATCCTGCGCACCCTGCGAGGTGAACTTATCAGTGTGTTGCATATCGCAGCGAGATCCCCTTAGAATCATCCTTTTCAATTTGCAGGGTTTTAAAAAGTTGTGTATAGTATTTCTTCGTTGCGCGGTTGTAGCTCAGTTGGTAGAGCACCACCTTGCCAAGGTGGATGTCGCGAGTTCGAGTCTCGTCAACCGCTCCAAAGAAGGGCTTCCGAACCATCGGAAGCCCTTTATTTTTATCCCAGAATCCTGGAGCAGAACTCTTCAGAAACGTAGATTTCTAACCCCGCCCGCACGTGCGAGCAGAAGTGAAGGTGCAATATGACATCACCACGGCTAGCCTCAAACACCGACTTCGGTCGAATGTACGCACGCATTGTGGGGGGAGAGCTGGAAGTTCCTTCTATTACCACGGTAATCAGCCAGCAGGCTATGGATCTGGGCGGCTGGCACGGATACATGGCTGCTAAAGCGGCTCTAGAGGATCACCGGTCCTATCGGGCGTCGTCCTCTCCCGGTCTAAAATTTGCGATCATCCGGGATGCAGCCAATGCCAGTGAACGATTTAGGGACGACGCCGCTGCGCGTGGCGACCGCGTTCATAACTACGCAGAAAATGTTGCGTTGCGGGCAATGGGTGAGCCCCATGAAGCTGACGAAATGCGTGAAATTCTGGTGAGCCTTGGCGAACAAGCCTACGCAGACCGCTTTGACGAATGGTGGGATCAGTTTCGACCCACTCCACTAGCCACCGAAGTGACCATCTGGAACGACACTGTGGGTTATGCAGGAACGCTTGATTTGGTTGCGGAAATTGCCGGACACACCTGCATTATTGATTACAAAACTAAAGGAACAGATCGCAAAGGGCGAGTAAAGTCGCTAGATCACAAAGTAGTGATGCAGCTTGTTGCCGGGTTGAAGGCTGAGAAATCTCTGGTCGATGCAGAGGCCGGGCAATGGGAAGACTGGAAACACGGACAAGCTCCTATTCTGATGGGTGTTGCCCTCGGCGAGACCGAGGTCGTGGCGCAACAAGCTAACCCGAGAGTTCTGGAAAATAACTGGTATAAGTTCTGTGCTCTCAAGCGGGTGTGGGACTATAACAAGACTTTGGCTGAAGAAGAGTGTGAAGTGCTGATGCCGGTGATCCCTCCTCCTCTCAATGAGGCCGAGCCGTCTTTAGACGAAAAGAAAGCCTAATTTCTCTACACTGGTAAGAGAAAAACCTCCAAATGTTTTCCCTGCACGAAAGAAGATTCATGGCGATTTTGACCGTACGGACCGTGGGCGATCCCGTTCTGCGCAGTGAGTGTGAAGAAATCACTGTTTTTGACGACGATTTGAAGAAATTGATTGCCGACATGCTAGAGACCATGTATGAGGTCAACGGCGTGGGACTGGCGGGACCGCAAATCGGAATCAATAAGAAAATTTTTACATTCGGAAATATTGATGGTCGAGAAGGCTACATCATTAACCCTGTACTGGAGACCGGCGATGAAGACCAAGAAGGCGGCGAAGGTTGCCTCTCGGTTCCCGGTATTTCCTCCGATACCCCACGAAAAAATTGGGCGAGAGTCACCGGGGTAGACGCCGACAACAAGCCCCTTGTGCTTGAAGGTGAGGGTCTTTTTGCCCGTATGCTCCAGCATGAGACGGATCATCTATACGGCACCCTCTTTATCGACCGTTTGGTGGGCGAAGAACGTAAAGAAGCTATGCGTGCTATCCGCAAGGCAGATTTTGAAAATGTGTCTGCGGCTGTGCACAGCGAGCGCGCGAGTGCAGTTTCTTCTGCATTTGGGGCGGGCGTTGTGCCTTCTGGGTCTGCATTTGGAGGGGGAAAACGCTGATGGCATTTAAGGTTCTATTTGCAGGCACTCCTGATCTTGCCGTTGAAACTCTCAACGCTCTGATGGAAACCGACCATGAAGTGGTGGGTGTTCTGACTCGTGAGGATGCTCCTCAGGGTCGCAAACGCGTTCTTACTCCCTCAGCTGTAGCGCAGCGCGGCGAAGAGCTTGAGCTGCCAGTTATTAAGGCTAATCAGTGGTCGAAAGAGGTTGCTGAAGAAGTTAAGAAACTTCAGGCAGATATTGCTGCTGTAGTGGCGTTTGGTGCTATTTTGCCGCCGTCGGCTTTGGATTTATTGCCTCACGGCTGGATTAACCTGCATTTCTCATCGTTGCCTCAATGGCGCGGTGCGGCACCGGTGCAGCGTGCTCTGATGGCGGGGGAGAGCGAAATTTTTTCGAATGTTTTTCGGATTGAGCGCGGACTCGATACTGGTCCCGTTTTTCGCGAAGAATCAACCGGTGTTGGTCCTACTGACACCGCAGGTGAGATTCTGCTGCGTCTTGCCCGCAGCGGTGGCTCGCTCTTGAACGAGGCCTTTGCCGATATTGAGGCAGGAGGTGAAGGGATACCGCAGAGCGGCGACCCTACCCATGCTGCCAAGCTGTCATTGGACGATGGACGCCTGGATTGGAATCTGCCGAAAGCCGACATTTTAGCGCGCTATCGGGGAGTGACCCCCGAACCTGGCGCCTGGTGTACTTTCAACGATGCCCGCTTCAAAGTGGGGGAGCTCGCTCTCTCCGATGCCACACCTGCCGGTCCTGTGGGAACCGTGCACCTGGTGAATAAGAAGCCTGTGGTGACCGTAAGCGATGGCACGGTGGAACTCATCAAGGTGCAACCTGCAGGTAAAAAAATGATGAACGCAGCTGACTGGGCACGAGGTCTAGGATCTGCAGTAGCAGAGCAGAAAGTAGTGTTGTCATGAGCCAATCAAACTTCGGCGGGCGTCGTTCAGGCGGCCAATCGGTCGGAGCCGCAGGACACAACCGTGCGGGGCAGAGGCGAAGCGGAGCTAACCGTCGCGATGACCGCAACGATAGCTTCAATCCAGCCGGCGCGGGACGTACCAAACGCGGTGGCGGCGGAGAAACCCGACGGAACGATAAGGGTCGAGAACGCAACCGTAAGGCGCAGTTCTCCCGTGAGTTCTCCGAGTCGGCACCTTCGGCTCGCCGTCGTTCTAGCGATCCCGCCCGTTTGACTGCATATCAGGTGATTAACGCTGTGGTCATGGACGATTCCTACGCCAACCTAGTGCTCCCCAAGACTATTCGGGCAAATCATCTAGACCACCGCGACGCCGGATTCGCTACCGAACTTTGCTACGGTACGTTACGCCACCAGGGCACCTATGATGCGATTTTGGCACACTGCGTAGACCGCCCTCTAGAGAAGACCGGCAAGCAGATTATGACGGCGCTGCGCATGGGTGCTCATCAGATTCTCTCGATGCGCGTTCCCTCCCACGCGGCGTTGAACTCCACTGTGGCGCTGGCACGCGCGGAGATTGGTTCTGGCCCGGCAGGGTTTATCAACGCAGTGTTGCGTCGAGTCTCTGAGCGATCTCCCGAAGAATGGCAGGACATCATTCAGGCGGATGCCAAGGACGAATACACTCGTTTAGCGCTGTCCAAGTCCCACCCTGCCTGGGTAGTTCGCGCCTTCCGGCAGGCGCTGGCGGCTCATGGTCGTAACCCTGAAGAAATCGGTGCTCTATTGGACGCCGATAATGCCGCTCCTGTGGTGAACTTGGTGGCTTTACCTGGTTTAGGTTCTTTGGATGAGGCACTTGATAAAGGCGCTGAAGAGGGTACCTTGGTGCAAGGCTCTGCGTTGTACTCATCGGGTGATTTGAGTCGCCTAGAATCTGTGCGTGAGGGAACAGTGCGTGCCCAGGATGCCGGATCTCAGTTGGTCGCGCGTGCACTAGCGGATGCGCCTTTGGAGGGCACTGACCGTGCATGGCTTGATCTGTGTGCAGGACCCGGTGGTAAAGCAGCACTGTTGGGTGCGCTCGGCGCTGACCGTGGTGCTCAATTGCTCGCTAATGAGTCAGCAAAACACAGGGCAAAGCTGGTTGAATCCTCCCTCAAGCCGTTGACCCAGGGTAGCTATAAGGTTGTGACCGGCGATGGTCGGAAGATTTCTAGTACGGTAGAAAAACAGTCGCTGTTGCCCTCGGGTATGCGCCCCGGTCAGCTCTTTGACCGCGTCATGGTAGATGTACCCTGTTCAGGTCTGGGCGCGTTGCGGCGTCGTCCCGAGGCACGGTGGCGTAAAACCCCGCGCGATATCGCCGAGTTGCTCACCTTGCAAAAAGAGCTTTTTGATGCTGCGGCAGCGCAGACTCGCCCCGGGGGTTTGATTGCGTATGTTACTTGCTCACCCCACATGGCAGAGACCCAGAACATTGTGCTGGATATTCTCAAATCCGGTGAGGTTGAACTTCTTGATTCGGCAGCAGCACTGCGCAACGCGGCGTTGAAAGATTCTGCAGGTAATTCTGTACTGGCAGGGGAGCTAGACCCAGCGCATGTGCTCGATGAGAGGCATCCATCGCAGACTACAGCCCAGCTGTGGCCGCATATTCACGGTACGGATGCTATGTTCTTTGCACTGTTCCAGAAGAAATAAATCCATATATACTCAAGCCTCTCAGTTTATACTGGGAGGCTTTTGCAATAGAGTGGAATAGTAGCTACTGACCCACTGAAGTGTGAAGGCGGAATGACCATGAGTTGCCATATCAACCCCTCTATTTTAAGTGCTGATTTTGCTAACCTGCAGGCTGAATTAGAGGCGATTAGCACCGCTGATGCCGCTCATATTGACGTGATGGACAACCACTTTGTTCCCAACCTCACCTGGGGTCCGCCGGTGGTTAAGCGACTACGCGAGGTCTCACCTGTTCCTTTTGACGTTCATCTGATGATTGAGGACGTCGACCGCTGGGCACCACAGTACGCAGAAATTGGATGCGAGTCGGTGACTTTCCATGCGGAGGCTGCGATTGCTCCCATCAAGCTAGCCCGTACTTTGCGCGAGGCAGGAGCTAAGGCGGGGATGGCGCTTCGCCCCGCCACGCCCGTCGAACCGTATTTGGATATACTGAGTGAGCTCGACATGCTGCTGATTATGACCGTTGAACCCGGTTTTGGCGGCCAGAAGTTCCTTGACGTTACCCTGCCTAAAATCCGCCGTGCTGCCGTAGCACTGAAGGATTCGCCCACCCCACTTGCCATTCAGGTGGACGGCGGAATCACCGAAGAAACTATTGTTCGCGCTGCTGAGGCGGGCGCAAACGTTTTCGTGGCTGGTTCTTCGGTCTATGGTGCTGAGGATCCCTCAGCCGCTATTGCGGCATTGCGCCAGGCTGCAGAGCACCCCCACTCCTAGTTCTGCCCAGGATAAAGTTTGATCGAGCAACCAATCGTTCCGCGAATGCTCTGACTTAACTAAGATAAAAAATTCCTCCTCATGAAGAAAGGCAACACCGTGCACCAGCGCCCCATCAAACGTGCCGCCCATACGCCGCTGGGGCATGCATGGGAGTCTTTCGAGAAGGGACGGCGGCTCTTTGAACTGCAAGATTTCCCCGGTGCTATCGCAGTCTTCGAATCTTCCCTCAAACAATTCCGCGCCGTCCTAGAATCAGAGGGCGAAGCCATGGCGGCCTCAGCTATAGCTGCAGCCTATGGTAATAACGGCATGCACGAGTTTGCGATGCCTTTTGCCGAAGAAGCCTTGGATGCTTTCATCCGACTGGGGCATGCTGAGCAGGTTGCTGAACAACGTCAGAACCTTGGGTCGCTCTATATGTCCTGTGACCGCGCCGAGCAAGCAAGGCAGTCATTCGCTCAGGCAGCAGAGGACTTTATTTCTCTCAAAAATTGGGAGAGAGCTGGCGATAACGCACTTTTGGCCGCTAACCTCAATGCAAGAGACAACCAATTTGGATCTGCCCGCACCCTCTTTTTACAGGCACTGGATAATTTCAGCAAAGTTGAATCGGGAGCTTCAGAACATTCTCGTGCAACGGGGCTCATGCAGCTTGCCTACCTGGAAAAAGTCGAAAAAAATATGGACGCCGCGCGTCTGCTCTACGCCGAAGCTCTTGAAGCGTTCCAAGCAATGAACAGCCCCTGGGAAATCGGTTCGTGTTTAGAGGGCTTAGCAGCGGTGGAATTTGAAGCCGACGCCCTTGATTCGGCTGTTTTGCACGCCAAAGCAGCCCTCGATACATTCCAGCAAAACGGTTTCCGAAGAGATGCATTGCGAGCCAAGGTGAACTACCGAGCGGTCAAATTAGCCCAGGAACGAGCCAACCGTTTGGCGGCGCCGTCCTCCTCGGAGGAATCTGTCGGAAGTCACCTGCCCGGAACGCCTTTCCCAGATGAGCGCCCCTGACAAGTCCTGCCAAGAGTACACCTACTTGGGGCAAATAAATCTCTGTGCCATAATCAAAGCACAACTAAAAATCGTGCTCCGGGACCCGGTGAAATTCCGAACCGGCGGTGATAGTCCGCTAACTTACGCGCAAGCGTGAGCCTGCTAGGTGAAATTCCTAGACCGACAGTACAGTCTGGATGGAAGGTAGCACGAACAAAACGTTCTAAGAACCCGCCCCGGCACCAGCCGGAGGAGTTCTTTGAGTGCCGATTTGGGCTCCTACGGGCGTCCACGCATGAAAACGCTTTGTTCTCCCCGGAGCCTCCGCGAAAGGGAAACAATGGAATTTCTGCGGTGGCTCTTCGACGCTCAGTGGCAGATTGGCGATCAATCACTGTTGGTGCGCGAAGTCCTCGGAAATGTATTCGGTCTAGCCAGCGCGCTAGGTGGTATGAGACGTAAAGTGTGGGCGTGGCCAGTAGGAATCGCCGGGAATGCGCTTCTTTTCACCGTCTTTTTGGGCTCTGTTTTTGGGTCCCCCCACGCCATCAATATGCTCGGTCAAGCGGGCAGGCAAATCATGTTTATTGCCGTTTCAATCTGGGGCTGGTACCGGTGGAAGGCTTCAAAGAATCAAGGCGGCTCTGCCGTCGTTCCCCACTGGGCTAGCGGCAAAGAACGTCTGTTTCTCATCTTAGCAATGATAGCGGGCACCGGTCTTTTGACACCTGTTTTCCGAGCACTCGGTTCTTACGAGCCCGTGTGGTCAGACGCATGGATTTTCATGGGGTCATTGCTGGCGACCTACGGCATGGCGCGAGGCTGGGTCGAATTCTGGCTCATTTGGGTAGCCGTAGATTTGGTGGGTGTACCTTTGCTGTGGTCTGCCGGTTACTATGCGACCGCGCTGATGTACGTGTTCTACGGAATCTTTACGTTGACCGGCTTCTTTGTGTGGTGGCGTACTCGAAACCGAGAAATGGCGCGCGTTGAAGTAGAGACTAATTTTCCTGACCCCACTGTCAATACCGTAGAAGCATCCCATGAACGCTAAGCTCTTGCATTTACCCAAGCACGGAACTTATTTGAGTGAAAACTCAGCTATGAGCCTGGCTTTAGAAGCGGCATCCCAGGGGGTGCGCGGGGCAAACCCACTAGTGGGCGCTGTTATATGCAACGCCGAGGGGCGGTTCCTCACCGCAGGATGGCACCGCGGAGCAGGCACCGCACATGCAGAAGCCGATGCCCTGGCTAACGCCCGTGACCGGGGAATCGACGTGACCGGTGCGCACATGTTTGTGACACTAGAACCTTGCAACCACACCGGTAGAACCGGTCCCTGCTCCCACGCTATTGCAGATGCTGGTATTGCATCGGTGACGTTTTCAGAAGCAGACAGAACCAGCCAAGCCTCAGGCGGGGCACAGTATCTTGCATCCCGTGGAGTGAACGTTGAATCGGGGTTGCTGAGTACAGCAGCGCAGAAACTAAACCGCCGATGGTTTGACACGACATCCTCCGCTCGCCCCTGGGTAAGCGCAAAAATCGCTTCAACTCTTGACGGCTATATTGCGGCAGCAGATGGTAGCAGCCAATGGATTACGGGGGCTGAGGCGCGATTAGACGGCCATTCAATTCGTGCTCGTGTTGATGCCATCGTGGTGGGAACTCAGACGTTCTTTGATGACCAGCCCCGTCTGACCGCCAGAGATGCACAAGGGAACAACCTGTCCCATCAGCCACTGCGCGTGGTGATGGGGGAACGGAAGCTGGATGATAAGACCGCCGATGGGCAACCAGAAAACTTTCTGCATATAGCGACTCGGAACCCGCGCGTCGTGCTGGCCGAACTGCAACGACGCGGCGTCAAGCACCTGTTGATTGAAGGTGGACCCACCATTATTTCGGCCTTTTTAGACGCTGATGCGGTGGACGAAATCTTTTGGTATCAAGCCCCCAAAATTCTAGGTACAGGCAAGAGCGCCATTCCCGATTTGGGCATTGAGACTCTGGCGCAGGTGCGCCGCTGGGAACTGGATGATTTAGGTATGACTCCGGCGCTCACTCGCTTGGGGGATGACCTCCGAGTGCATCTAGCGCCGGGTGCTCACTAAGTATTTGAAAGAAGAGAAAACTATGTTTACAGGTATCATCGGAGCCGTTGGCTCAGTAGAAAAAATCGAACCCGCTGTGAACTCTGTCGGGGACCAAGAATCTGCGGTGATTACTATTCAAGCAGGTGAGATTGTCGACGATCTGGAACACGGTGGATCGCTGGCAGTCAACGGAGTGTGCCTCACCGCTACACGCACGGAGAACGTGCAGCCGGGCATCTTCGTCGCTGACGTGATGGGTGAAACGCTCGCACGCACCAACTTAGGGAAGATGCAACCTGGTACTCGCGTAAATTTGGAACGCTGCATGCCAGCGGGCGGCAGGTTTGATGGCCACGTAGTGCAGGGACATGTGGACGGGGTAGGCACTGTGGCTGCCGTCACTGAGCATGAAAGCTGGCGAACGATTCGCTTTGATATTCCTACCCGCTTAGCTGCTCACCTGACTGAAAAAGGTTCTATTGCTGTCAACGGTACTTCGCTTACAGTCACCGCCGTTTCCCCAGCCTCCGCCGATCATAGCTGGTTTGAAGTCGGCCTCATTCCAGCTACCCTCGAAGCTACTGTTTTAGGGGAAATGCAGGTAGGTGACACGGTCAACCTTGAAACCGATGCGCTCGCCAAATACGTTCAGCGCCTCCTGGAATTCTCTACTTCTACCGCCGGAATCACCGTTCAACCTGAACTTGCCGAGCAGTACCAGAATCGTATCCATCTCAATACGGTGAACGAAGCGGTGGACGCGATTGCCAACGGTCGCGCTGTGGTTGTAGTGGACGATGAGAACCGCGAGAACGAAGGCGATATTATCTTCGCCGCAGAACATGCTACTTCCGAGCTCATGGGATTCACCATCCGCTATACGTCCGGGGTAATTTGCACGCCATTGCCCGGTGCGCGCGCCGATAAGCTGAATCTTCCTCCAATGCTTGCCCACAACCAGGACCCCAAGGGAACCGCATACACCGTTTCCTGTGATGCGGCAGATGGAATTTCCACCGGGATTTCTGCTGCAGACCGGGCACTGACCGCGCGTATCTTAGCTGATGCACAGTCTGGAGCGGCGTCATTGACCCGCCCCGGGCATATCTTCCCCTTACGTGCTGTGGACGGCGGCGTCAACGAACGCCCCGGACACACTGAAGCTGCAGTGGAACTGTGTACCCTAGCAGGGCTATCGGGTGTAGGCGTCATCGCCGAATTAGTTCATGACGATGGGTCGATGATGCGATTTGATGCTCTGCGAACTTTCGCCACCGAACATAACCTGCCTATGATTTCGATTGAAGATTTAGCGCAGTATGTTCAGGGGAATCGATGAACGAATACCAACAAACGCGAAAGATTGAGCAGCCGGATTCGAAAGAGCTGACCCCTGTAGTTAAGCCCCGCCTGATAGCGCAGAGCCCCGCAGTCTGCGTTCCTACAGCGCACGGTCACTTTAAGATGATGGCATGGCAGTTTGCCGACGGCAGCGAGCATCTTTCCCTCCAAGCAGTTGATGCAGAGGGAAACCCTAGAACTGTTTCTAGAGATAAAAACGATGCGCGATCATTCGGTCCCGCCGTTCGTATTCATTCAGAATGTGCCACCGGTGATATCTTCGGGTCTTTTCGCTGCGACTGCGGTGCGCAGCTAGCTCAAGGTCTTCGCATCATTCAAGAACGAGGCGGTTACCTGATTTACGTCCGGCAACATGAAGGACGAGGGATAGGTCTAGTAAATAAGCTCCGCGCCTATAGTCTGCAGAGTGAGGGTCTTGATACCGTCGATGCCAACCTTGCTCAAGGACTCGCAGCAGACCAACGAGACTACCGGCAGACTGCCGTGATTCTCCGAGCGTTGGGACTGGACACTATTCAGCTCATCAGCAATAATCCCGCTAAGAAACAAGCACTTTTAGAATTGGGAATCAGAATCAGCGGTTTGATCTCTGATGAAATTGAACCCCGCCCCGAAAACCATACCTACTTAGAAACTAAACGTGAGCGGATGAACCATTTGCTCACTCCATCCCACCATCAGAAGGACACACCATGAGCGGCGCAGGCGCAGCACCCACCACCTTGAATCCAGAAACCATGAAAGATTTAAAAGTTGCCATTATTGCGGCGTCTTGGCATACCACCGTGATGGATGGTTTAGTTGCCGGTGGACAGCGCGCAACTGCCGATGCCGGTATCAAGAACCCCACGCTGGTACGGGTCCCAGGCACTTTCGAACTCTCAGTGGCAGCAGCTCAGCTAGCAGAATCACACGACGCCGTTGTGGCTCTAGGCGTGGTAATTCGCGGCGGAACTCCACACTTTGATTATGTATGCCAATCAGCAACACAAGGCCTCACTCAGGTATCAGTCAACTCCAAAACTCCTGTGGGCTTTGGAGTGCTGACATGCGACAATGAGCAACAAGCGCTAGAGCGCGCCGGACTGGAAGGCTCCTCAGAAGATAAGGGATATGAAGCAACCGCAGCTGCTCTAGAGACTGCCTTACTTTTGAAAAACCTATCCTAATTGCGGACGGCGGTTCATGTGGGCTGAAAAGTTCGCTCAAAGTACGGGTCGATAAAGATTGTTAACAACGAGTTGCCTAGTATGGTCAATTCAATGACCACCCAACACCGAATCTACGACTTTATGATTCTCGTGGGGGACTCCTTGATTCGCAGTGGTGCGAGCTCGGCGTCCACCACGAGAACTCTTCTTGCCATTGCCCAGGCTGAAGGCAAACAGAACGTTACGGTGAGCGTGACTCTGGGGCAGCTTTCGGTCAGTGACACAGATGGAATCGACGGCATACCTTATACCGATATGCACGAAATAGCCCCAGGCGTTCTTAATATCGGATGGCGAAGCACCACAGAAGAAATAGTCGCTGATTACTTACTCAAGCGGCTGACTCTTGAAGAGGCCCATCAGGAGCTGGAGCGCAGAATCGACCGTCAGTCTGAGCCTTCCAACCTAGCGGTTACTCTGGGGTTTGGAATTTTGGGCGGAGGCTTTAGCCTGATTCTGAATGCACAGACTTTGACCATGGTGGGCGCTGCTATTACTGCCCTCTTTGTATCCATCAGCTTCAACACGTTGGATCGATCTCGCGTACCTGGGATTTTTAGGTATGCGTTGGCCGGTTTTATCGCTGTTTTTATTGCAACTATCTATTGCCTTATTACTTCAGCTGATTCTGTGGCTGTTTGCATCGTTTCAGCTCTTGCGGGGCAGCTTGCTGGAATTGCTGTCTACGGAGCAACTCAGGATGCCATGATGGGCTGGTACCTTTCAGCTACTGGACGTATGGTTGAGGCAACTATGTCCACAGCCGGCCTGGTCTCCGGTGTGGCTGTATGCATGGGATTGATGAATCATTTCTTGAACGAAGATTTCACTTACTTGCAACCACTCAGTTCAGAGACCACCCCGCTGCTGAAGCAAATGGTGGGTGCGGCGCTGGTTACCGCTGGCTTTTCTTTGGCAAGCGGTGGGAGGAATTTGCGCTTGCTCATACTGGGCGGTTTAGGATTGGGTGCCACGCTGTTGCACTTCGTCATTGGCAATGTTTTGCCCTTTAGCCCTTTCACCGCTACCACCGTGGCATCGATTTGTGTGGGGGCAGTAGGAGTACTTATCTCCAAACAAATCCATCTCACTTCCAACGCCATTATGATGCTGGCTCTTCTGCCGCTGATTCCGGGGATGATGCTTTACCAGGGCATGCTGGGCTCGCTGTACAACGATCCGGATTCTTTCAGCATCCTTAAAGAAGCACTGGTCCTTTTCTACTGTCTCTCAGTGGGCGGAACTACAGGTCAGATGATTGTCTCTGAATCCATGTGGGCTATTCGTAAACGGCAATTTACCCACAGATACCCGGGAAAAGTGTTCAACAAAATCATGGTGGAAGAGCGAAATGCCCAAGACGTTATTTTGCCCGTCTTTAGCAGACCGTTTAGCCGTTCTATTCATAAATAAGAAAAATTCCCGAGTTTTGCATCTGAGAAAAATGCGGGGTTTCCTTTAATCGAGAGCTCTTCATCACATACAGTAGAAGAGTGAAAACATTTGATTCGCTTTTTGCAGAGCTCACCGATAAAGCCTCAGAACGCCCCGAAGGTTCAGGTACCGTTGCCGAACTGGATTCCGGCGTGCACGGGATTGGCAAGAAGATTGTAGAAGAAGCTGCAGAAGTATGGATGGCTGCAGAATTTCAATCCGACGCCGAATTCGCAGAGGAAGCCTCGCAACTGATTTATCATTTGCAGGTCATGATGATCGCCAAGGGACTGACTCCCGAAGATATCTATAAGTACCTCTAAATTCTAGGATTTCATCATGTTGCGTGTAGCTGTACCCAATAAAGGCGCCCTCTCTGAAGCTGCCACTCAAATGCTCAAAGAATCTGGCTATCTTCAGCGCCGTGATTCGCGCGAGTTGGTTATTGCCGATGCCGAGAACGACGTCGAGTTCTTCTACCTTCGCCCCCGCGATATCGCAGTGTATGTGGGTAAAGGAACGCTCGACGTCGGCATCACCGGTCGCGATTTATTGCAGGATTCTGAAGCACCTGCCCAAGAGGTGATGGGGTTAGATTTTGCGCGTTCAACTTTTCACTTCGCTGGTCCAAAAGGTAAATTCACTTCAATCGAGCAGCTCAACGGCAAACGGATTGCAACCTCTTATTCCAAGCTGGTGCGTCGTTATCTGCAGGAAAATAACATTGATGCCGCAGTGACTCGTTTGGATGGCGCCATCGAATCCTCCATCCGACTGGGAGTAGCCGACGCCATCGCCGACGTCGTAGAAACCGGCAATACTATGCGTGCTGCGGGGCTAGAACCCTTTGGGGAAGCTCTGATGAAGAGCGAGGCTTTGCTCATCAAACGCGCTGGTGTTGAAGATACGAGCGGATTAGATAAGTTGGCACGCCGCCTGCGTGGCGTTTTGATTGCCCGCCAGTATGTCCTGATGGACTACGACATCGAGCAGGCTTTACTGCCCCGCGCTACCGCCATTACTCCTGGGCTCGAAGCGCCTACCATTTCGCCGCTGGAACGCGACGGCTGGGTGGCTGTTCGCTCCATGGTTCCGCGAACTGCCGTCAACAAAATTATGGACGATCTCTACGAGATTGGCGCTCGCGCTATCTTGGTCTCGCCCATTCAAGCTGCTCGACTTTAGGAGTCATCATGGGTGTTGCAATTCGTGTTATTCCCTGTTTGGACGTCGATAACGGACGAGTAGTCAAAGGTGTAAATTTCGAGGGATTGCGTGACGCCGGGGACCCGGTAGAACTGGGGAAGAAATACAACGAGGCGGGGGCAGATGAGCTGACCTTTCTCGACGTCACTGCTTCTAGCACTGACCGTGAAACTACTTTTGATGTAGTAGCTCAAACTGCCGAAACGGTCTTTATTCCGCTGACCGTCGGTGGTGGAGTGCGAACAGCTGACGATGTCGCTCAGCTACTTCGCACCGGTGCCGACAAAGCATCTATCAACACAGCTGCTATCGCCCGGCCCGATGTGATCAACGAAATCGTGGAGCGTTTCGGTTCACAGGTTTTGGTGCTATCGGTGGATGCTCGGCGTAATGCACAGATGCCTTCAGGCTTTGAAGTTACTACCCATGGTGGAAGAAATTCTGCAGGATTAGATGCCGTTGAATGGGTGGAAGAAGCGCAGAAACGCGGGGTGGGCGAGATATTGCTGAATTCTATCGACGCTGATGGCACCAAAGCCGGTTTTGATGTGGAGATGATTCGCGCTGTCCGCGCCGCGGCGTCTCTACCGCTGATTGCTTCCGGCGGGGCAGGTGCACCTGAGCATTTTCCTGCTGCTATTGAGGCAGGAGCTGATGCGGTGCTGGCGGCGTCTATCTTCCACTTCGGGGAAGTGTCCATTGCTGAGGTGAAAGATGCCATCCGTGCAGCTGGGTTCGAGGTTCGTTAAGAAGCACCGCTCCCGGCAGCGGAAAACCCTTATTAGGGTTTTACTCTGGTTGATTACAGCGGCAGTAGCGGTGGTTGTGCTGTGCCCGGCGCTTGGGTTCTCGCGGTGGATGAGCGTCCGGCTTGGGTTTGCCCAAGTACTGGCTTTCAGTCGCATCGCAGGTCTTGTACTTTTGGTCATGGTAGCTTGCATAGTTTTGGCGCAAATATGTATCCGGCGTCCAGAAGACAATTCTAAAAAACTGACGTGGGGTTTTATCTTTTTGCTGGTGTGGGCGGGGTTGGGTGTCTATCTGGTGGCATTTCCTCAAGGGACGAGCGGGCAGGTTGCTGCCGCCGATATGGTATCGACTAGAACACTTAAAATTGTTTCGTTTAATAGCCAGGACACCGTCAATGCCGAGAACCTTCGCCACCTTGATGATGCCTTTCACGCAGATGTCTATGTTTTTCCAGAAGGTGGCGTTTCCACCGTCTCCACTGCGACCCAAGGAGCTGGCCTTACTGGAACCCTGTTTGAACCGCGGACTCAAGATTTTGGTGGATTGTATTCTGAGGCGGTAGCCCCCACTACAATTTTTGTGCGTTCATCCGCAGGGAATTTCGAGCAAAAGCCCGGTATTCCACTGTCCTTTGGCAGCGTTCGTCTAGAGTCTAAAACAGCGAATCCACTGACCATTCTGGGCGTGCATACCGCGCCGCCTCTACCTGCGCTGATGAGTAATTGGCGTAATGATTTAGGGCTCGTGGGCGAGTTCGACCGGCAGATAAATGATACCCAGTCCACCATCGTGGTAGGAGACTTCAACGCCACGATGAGACACGGGGAAATGGCTGACCTGGAAAACCTTCATGACGCCGCACAGCTTGCCCGGCAGGAGCGGGGCACTTGGCCGACGTCGTGGCCGTCGGCAGCATCAGCACCCATCGATCATATTCTGGTGAGCTCAGGAATTTCTGTAGAACGATTTGAAACTATTGCCTTAGACAATGGAGACCATCGGGCGATTTTTACAGAACTCAAAGTTGCTGACTAGTGCTTGAACCGTTTGTACCAGATGGCGTGCACCGTACCAGAATTTTCCCCGGTACAGTGCACATCATCTGGTACAAACTGCCTCAATATGTGAGTTAGGAAAGTTCTACCTTTGCGTGGTCTTCACGTCCGAAGAGGTACAACGCCAATTCACCCGGCTCACCGGTGAGAATTGTTGCAGGGATGTTTTCCTTCGGCTCAATCACTGTAAAGTATCCATCGACAAAGCCGGGGGCTTCCACAATCAGACCGTGTGGGAAGTTCTTTGCCGCCATCATCTTGGCGCGCGAGCGCACATCCTCCCAGATAGCCTGCTGAGTTTCGTGGTTCAATACGCGGGCTTTCCACTCAGGACGCGCACGGCGTACGTCTTCGATATGCACAAAGTATTCGATGAGGTTGAGTTTGCGGTCTACCTTGGTGGCGAGTTTGCGCATTTTGAGGTACCCGTCGAGATTTTCAAAGCGGTCGAGTGCACGATCGTAGGCTTCTCGCTCAATCAGGCTATCTGCGCGATAGTTGGTCACCCTGGTAGTGCGCTCACTGAGGAACGGCACCACGATTCCTGCGGCGGTTAGGAATTCGGTTTCGCGCAGCACGAGGTGTGCCAGCAGGTGGCGGCACTGCCAGCCTTCACACAGGGTGGGGTCGGTCGGCTGTGCTTGGCGCAGTGCCTGAACCAAGTCGGTGCGTTCTTCGCGGATGATTTGGGCTGGGGTTAGTGTTTGCTGAGTCATATAATGATTCTTTCACTGTTTCCCGCCCGCCTGAACATCTGAAGGATGAAAATGAGCGAAAAACTTTCTGAATCTAGAGATCTCGACCCTCACATTGCCGCTCGGCTCAAACGGGATGAGAACGGATTGTTTGCTGCAATTATTCAGCAGCATGACACCGCAGAAGTTCTTATGCTGGGGTGGATGAACGACGAAGCATTGCGGCGGACGTTGGCTGAAGGGCGGGTTACTTTTTGGTCTCGTTCGCGGCAGGAATTTTGGTGTAAGGGCGATACTTCAGGGCATTTTCAGTTTGTGAAGAAGGTACAGCTAGATTGCGACGGCGACGCCCTGCTTATTCAGGTCGATCAGGTAGGAGCCGCCTGCCATACCGGTTCCAGGACCTGTTTTGAAGCAGGGGGAGAGCTGCCCGCCGCCGTCGGCAACCGCCCGGTCGAACCTTCAGAGTAAAATCACGGGATTCCTTTGCCGCCGAGGTATTGTGACCTATCGACTAAGATGGCATGCAAAGCACGTTTTTCTAAGGACTTTTCACTGTGCAGGATTTAGGCAACATTTCGCTTGATCTCGAAGAATTTCGCGAACTTGCGCGGACCCGCAGGGTTATTCCCGTACACACCACCATTTTGGCGGATTCGCTCACTCCTATTGGGATTTATCGGGCGCTCGTTGAGCGAGAGGGGTGGGCACTTGCCGGTACTTTTTTGCTGGAATCTGCGGCGGAGGATGCCAGGTGGTCCCGGTATTCTTTCATTGGGGCTAGCTCCCGGGCTACTCTAACGACTCGCGAGGGTGAAGTGCTCTGGCAAGGAGAAACTCCTGCAGGGGCACCGGTAGATGGTGATCCGGTGGAAGCCATTCGCAAGACATTGGAAATCTTGCATACGGAAAAATTTGAGGGCTTACCGCCGCTGACTAGCGGTTTAGTCGGTTATTTGGGCTGGGATGTTGCCCGCCACTGGGAGAAACTACCTCACAGGCCCCAGGACGATGTTAACCTGCCTGAGTTTGCGCTCAATCTCGTGAGCGATATGGCGATTCACGATAACGCTGATGGCACCGTGACTTTAGTTGCCAACGCGGTGAATTTCAACGGCACCGATTCCAACGTTGATGAAGCTTACGCAGACGCCGTCGAGCGTATCGAAGCGATGCTGGAGAAACTAGCGAGTCCTCTGGCAACTACTACCGTTTCGACTTTGCACGACACTGACTCTGTGGAAGAGAAAACCCGGACTGAGGTTGTTCATAGCTGGGACGAGCAAGGCTTTTTAGCCGCTATAGATAAGTCGAAGAAAAATATTCTTGATGGCGATGTCTTTCAAATTGTGGTGTCCCGTCGTTTTGAGGCTGAGAACAAAGCGAAAGCGTTGGATGTTTATCGGATTCTGCGCCAAAGCAACCCCTCACCTTATATGTATCTGTTCAATTTAGAGGACCATCAGGGAGAGCCCTTCCATATTGTGGGGTCGTCTCCTGAAGCGTTAGTGACGCTCAAAGACGGTGTAGCAACCACTCACCCCATTGCTGGTTCGCGCCCGCGAGGGGTCGACGACGTCCACGACCGGGCATTGGCTGAGGAATTGCTGGCAGATGAAAAAGAACGTTCTGAGCACCTGATGCTCATCGATTTGGCGCGTAACGATATTTCCCGTATTGCTGTACCCGGTACGGTGAGCGTTTCGCAGTTCATGGAGATTGAACGTTTTAGCCACATCATGCATATCTCTTCGACCGTCACCGCTTCCCTGCGTGAGGGGATGTCTGCCTATGATGTGCTAAGGGTGGCTTTCCCCGCTGGTACGCTTTCGGGGGCTCCTAAGCCTCGCGCCATGCAACTTCTGGACGAATATGAGCCAGTAGCACGCGGTATTTACGGGGGAGTGTGCGGCTATTTTGATTTTGCGGGAAACATGGATATGGCCATTGCTATACGCACCGCGCTCCTCAAAGGAAATAAAGCGTATGTACAAGCGGGCGCTGGTATCGTGATGGATTCTGACCCTGCTTCAGAAGCACTGGAAACCGTCAATAAATCGGCTGCACCTCTGCGAGCAGTGCTCACCGCTTCGGGGCTAGAACCCCTAGATACCTCTCTCAACCGCCTTTCGAAGGAGAGCTAATTGTCTTCATCTATGACACGCCCTGGAACAGTGATGCTGATTTCCCTGGGTGCTGCCGCCATTGCTTTTGGGACCACGTTGCCCACCTGGGTCATCGTTCACGTAAAGAATACTCTGAGCTCACCCACTATTGAAGTTGCTGGATCTGACGCCGCCCCGGCGGTAAGTTCGTTAGCCTTGGTATCGCTAGCTGCCTCAGTTGCTATCCGGATTGCAGGGCCCAAGCTACGGTGGGCAATCAGTGCCATTATGGCGCTGGCTGGATTGGGTATGATTCTATCCATTTTCTCGGTAGCGCAGGATCCTGGCTCAGCAACCCTCACAGAGGTGGGCAACGCTACCGGTATGGCAGATTCCAGCAGCGACTTCACGGTGACGTTCTGGCCCTGGCTTGCACTTTGTATGGCGGTAGTCCTTTTCATCAACGCCCTGTGGACCGCCTATGTGTCCCGCTCCTGGCCCGTGCGTCGTAAATACGAGCGTGCTGTCCGCACCGAACATGAAGACCTCGACGAAATCGACACTTGGGATTCGTTCTCCGCAGGAGAAGATCCCACAGCTCGCGTATAAGAACCCTTACACAGTGAAAAGTTGCATCAAATGGGGCAACATATGGACTCAATGAACACGAGTTCTAAATTTTCACCTAGAATCATTAAGAAGAACTCTCCGCAGAATACTTTCACACGTTTCGCGGGTCACATACGTTCAAGGAGAAAACATGGCAGAGAAGCAGCTGACGCTCACTCCCGAGGTTCCCTACCCTAACCACGGTAACACCGTAGCGGCATGGGCCCTTGTTTCTATTACCGTTATTGGCGCTATCATTGCAGCTGTCGGTTTTGATACTTTCCATTGGCCAGTTGTTATTGCAGGTGCAGTAGTGATGGTTGTTGGCGTTATCGTTGGCATCGCACTTCGCGCAGCTGGTTACGGCCAGGGCGGTTCGAAGACCAAATACAAGCATCACTAAACCATCCGGGTGAATTGATGGTGGGCGCCTCGCATCGTAGCGGGGCGCTTTTTTAATAGGTGATAAGGAGTTGGTAGCAAGATGACAACAGTTTTAGACGACATTATTGTGGGTGTTCGTCAAGATATGGACGAGCGTAAAGCTCAGGTACCGCTGGAAGAAATGAAGGAGAAGGCTGCGCACGCTCCTGCGGCACTTGATGCGCTGGCGGCTCTGCGCGGGGCTTCGGAAGATACCCTTGAGGTGATTTCAGAAGTCAAGCGATCATCGCCTTCTAAAGGTGCGCTTTCTGATATTCCTGACCCTGCCGATCTTGCCGCCGCCTACGAAGCGGGTGGAGCTGCAGCAATCTCCGTGCTGACTGAACAACGTCGATTCAAGGGGTCGCTAGCTGATCTCAAAGCAGTTCGCGAACGAGTTTCCATCCCCGTACTGCGCAAAGATTTCACCGTGGATGAGTACCAAATTTATGAGGCGCGGGCATATGGCGCCGATTTGGTTCTGCTGATTGTGGCGGCGCTCGATGATGAGACCCTCCAGCGTTTTCTTGACCTCACCCACGAATTGGGCATGAGCGCCCTGATAGAAACCCATACCCCGGAGGAAATCGAACGGGCAAAAGCGGTAGGTGCTCGCATCGTGGGAGTCAACGTGCGTAACCTGAAAACCCTAGAGGTCGATAATTCGAACTTTGAAAAGCTTGCCCATCTCCTGCCTGAAGATGCCGTCACCATCGCCGAATCAGGAGTGCTCTCTGCACAGGAGGTAGCCGACTACGCCTCCCACGGCGCCCAAGCTATTTTGGTCGGTGAAGCTTTGGTGCAATCTGGCGAACCTACCGAAACAGTCCAGCTATTCCGCGAGACAGGTCAACGCGCCCGTCACGAATTTTTGAACCAT
The DNA here is from genome assembly GCF_042677725.1 of Rothia amarae. NCBI lineage: Bacteria > Bacillati > Actinomycetota > Actinomycetes > Micrococcales > Micrococcaceae > Rothia > Rothia amarae. Next base: position 102,338 of record NZ_JBHUCN010000005.1, on the reverse strand, counting down.
CTAAAGAACTAAGGCAAAGGAATAAGAGATGTCCGAACAACTGGCAGATGCCTTTTTGAACCCCCAAGAATCCGATTCGCTGAAGAACGCGCCTGGCCCTTACTTCGGCAAGTACGGTGGTCAGTGGATGCCCGAATCATTGATGGCAGCGATGGAAGAACTAGAGGAAACCTTCAACAAAGCGAAGGAAGATACTGAGTTCATGGAAGAATTTCAGCGCCTCTCCCGCGAATATTCCAACCGTCCTTCTTTGCTAACCGAGGCACCTCGATTCTCAGAACATGCCGGGGGAGTCCGTTTCTTCCTCAAACGTGAGGACCTCAACCACACCGGCTCGCACAAGATTAACAACGTGATTGGTCAGGCGCTTTTGGCAAAGCGCATGGGCAAGACCCGCTTGATTGCTGAAACCGGTGCCGGCCAGCACGGTGTGGCAACCGCAACCGCCGCAGCGCTCTTTGGCATGGAATGCGTGGTGTACATGGGGGAGGAAGACACCGAACGTCAGGCTCTGAACGTTGCGCGTATGCAGCTTCTGGGGGCAACCGTGATTGCGGTTCAAACCGGATCTCGTACCCTCAAAGACGCCATTAACGAAGCTTTGCGTGACTGGGTAGCCAACGTGGAAAACACTCACTACCTGCTAGGAACTGCTGCCGGGGCGCATCCTTTCCCCGCCATGGTGCGCTTCTTCCATGACGCCATTGGTACCGAAGCCCGCGAGCAAATCCAAGAACTCACCGGCAAACTACCCGACGGCATCGCAGCCTGTGTCGGTGGCGGCTCCAACGCCATCGGCATGTTCCATGCTTTCCTCGACGACCGCGACGTCCAAATCTTTGGCTTCGAAGCAGGCGGAGACGGTATCGATACCCCTCGCCACGCCGCAACCATCAACCTGGGCCGCCCCGGTGTCCTGCACGGCGCAGTAACCTACCTGATGCAAAATGAAGACGGTCAAATCATCGAATCTCACTCCATTTCCGCAGGTTTGGATTACCCCGGCGTTGGTCCCGAGCACTCCTACCTGAACGACATCGGACGCGTCAGCTACCAGCCGGTTACCGACGCCGAAGCCATGGACGCCCTCCGCCTGCTCTGCCAGACCGAAGGCATTATTCCCGCCATCGAATCTGCCCACGCGCTGGCAGGTGCTCTGCGCGTTGCCAACGAATGGGCGAAAGAAGACCCCGAGGGCGCTCGCGAGAAAATCATGATCGTCTGTCTCTCTGGCCGTGGCGATAAAGACATGGGAACGGCTCTGGAATGGTTCAAGTTGGGCAAGGCAATCCCTAGCTCATCTTTGACCACCGGTAACACTGAGGCAACTAACGAGCGCAAAGCGCAGAAAAGCGAGCAGAAGTAATGACTTATCAGGATGCAATTTCTGGCGCAGCTAAGTATTCTGTGCTGAATAAATCGTTCCCCGCACCCAACACCGACTCAAAGCTGGCGGCAAAAATCGCTCAGTGCAAGTCTGAGGGGCGCCCCGCTTTGGTCGGGTATTTGCCCGTGGGTTATCCCAGCGTGGAAGAATCGATTGCTGCTGCTATTGAACTGGGCAAAAACGGTGCAGATATCATTGAACTGGGTATTCCTTATTCTGACCCTGTAATGGATGGTCCCGTCATTCAGAAGGCAACAGAAGAAGCCATCGAGAACGGCTTCCGCCTTACCGATACCTTCCGAGCCACACGAGAGATTACCGCAGCGTGCGATGCCGTTGTTACCGTCATGACCTACTGGAACCCCATTCTGCGTTTTGGCGTCGATGAATTTGCCCGCGAATTTTCTGAAGCTGGTGGCTCTGGTCTCATTACCCCGGATTTGGTTCCCAACGAGGCATCAGAGTGGTTTGAAGTATCGGAAAAATACGGTCTTGACCGTATCTTTTTGGCGGCTATTTCCAGCTCAACGGAACGTTTGCACATGATTTCTGAGGCATCCTCCGGCTTCGTCTATGCAGTGTCGGTGATGGGCGTGACGGGCGCTCGCTCGTCGGTCAATAACGCCGCGCACTCCCTGGTGGAGAATCTCCGCTCGGCTGGCGCTCCTAATGTGTGCGTTGGCTTGGGTGTTTCTAAGCGCGAGCATGTAGAAGAAATCGGTGCCTATGCCGACGGTGTGATTGTGGGTACTGCCTTGGTCAAGGCATTGCAGTCCGGCGGGCCCGAGGCAGTGGGTCAGCTCGCGCGCGAACTAGCGGGGCGTCAGTAGTGCTCCATAGTTCCTCTGATTCACTGATTCTTGCCTCTATTCCTTCACCCTCTGTTAGTTCGTTCCCCGTGGGACCGTTCACCGTACACATTTATGCACTGTGTATCTTGACGGGTATTGCCGTGTGCCTTTGGCTCACGAGCGTGCGGTGGACGCGCAAGGGGGAGAACTCCGATAACGTGTGGGATATTGCTCTGTGGGCTATCCCTTTTGGCATAGTAGGTGCGCGCGCCTATCACGTGCTTATTACTGACCCCCAAAGCTACTTTGGACCCGGGGTTGACCCCTGGGGCTGGGCAAAAATCTGGGAGGGTGGCATCGGCATTATGGGCGCCATCTCAGTCGGTGCTTTGGGTGCTTGGATTGCCTGCAAACGCTACGGGGTTTCGTTGGCCAAATTTGCCGACGCCGCCGCGCCGGGTATCTTGCTTGCACAGGCATTCGGTCGTTGGGGCAACTGGTTCAACCAGGAACTTTTCGGTAAACCAACCACGCTGCCCTGGGGACTAGAAATCGATCCGAGGTCGGCGAATTTTCCCTCGCAGTATCCTGCAGAAACTCTCTTTCACCCTACTTTTCTCTATGAGTCGGTATGGAATCTGCTGGGTGCTATCTTGCTGATAGTGCTGGGGCGAAAAGCTGCTCTGAAGCTGGGGCAGACTTTTTGGCTTTACGTGCTGTGGTATGGAATCGGCAGGTTCATGATTGAGGTCTTTTTGCGCATTGACCACTCAGAAATGCTGTGGGGACTTCGCATCCACATTTGGACTTCAGGGTTCCTGATTCTGCTGGGTCTAGTCGGGTTTCTGATTGCAGGTGCTCGGGGACGCCGGAAGGTTCAGCTAGACGGCGAACAGCAGGTATCTGTGCGGGTTTAGTTATTTCTAAGTGGTTGAAAAACGGGTAAGTTTCTAAGGGACTTACCCGCTTTTTCGCCCTTATTGGGCACCCTTGGCAATTTATATCTATTTCTCATTACGCAGGCAAGAGAAAAATTCCGAGAAAATTTCTAGCTGCGACAACTAACTTTCAGTGAATAAAATTCATACCACAGGGGTAGTAATGGGAGCGAAAAGAATGCTAAAGACTAGAACCGCCATCGATTCTTAACCCAACATTCATCGTTGAATCTGCCGGAAAACATCAAGCTGAATTTAAACTTTTGAGAGAGCCTCTTCACACTGGCTCAATCCACACCACGTATATTTTCGCTAAGGATTCTCTCGTGAGCTCAGCTTCAACTTCCCGAAAGCTGGCGGCATCGCTTTCGGTCGCCACCGCCGCATTCGTCGTCGCCGTTCCGACTGCGGCGTCGTCCACCACCGCTGCATCTGCCGCTGAAATAACCAGCATTGCGGACATCCAGGGCACCTCAGATACCTCTCCATTGGTCAATAAAACAGTGACCACGAGCGGTCAAGTCACCGCAGTCTACGCTGAGGGCGGGCTGCGCGGTTACACCATTCAAACCGCTGGAACCGGGGGAGAAAATGACCCCACTCCGGGTATCTCAGATGGTCTCTTCATCTATTCACCGGACACCGTCGGATCGGTACATATCGGAGACTATGTGGAAGTTACCGGCACCATTTCCGAATACCACGGTCTAACCCAGATGACTGTTGCCCAAGGCAAAATGCGCCAGGTTCCCACCCGTATTATCCCCGTGCAACCCTATAAGGGTGCTTTCCCTGACACCTCGGCAGGGCGCGAAGAACTGGAGAGCATGTTGCTCCAGCCCACTGGTAATATCACAGTGACCGATAACTTCAACACTAACCGCTACGGCGAAATTAAACTGACCAACGGCACCTCACCGTTGCGCACTGCCACCGACGTCGTCGCTCCAGGTGAAGCCGCCAAAGCATACGAGGCAGCTAACGCCGAAAAAGATTTCATTGTGGACGACGGCGCTACCGTTGATTACACCCGAGGTGGCAAAGATATCCCGCTACCTTATCTTTCTGAGCAGAACCCCGTGCGCGTTGGTTCGGCAGTCACGTTCACTCAACCCACGGTGTTGCTGTATAGCTTCGATGAGTGGCGCTTGAACCCTACCGAGCCCATCACCGGTGCCAGCAATCCCGCCACAATTCCCGCAACGTTCACCAACACCCGCACTGCAGCCCCTGAAAAGGTGGGTGGGGATTACACTATCGCCAGCTTCAACGTGCTCAACTATTTCTCCACCACCGGCGATGAACTCACCGGTTGCACGTTCTACACTGACCGCGCCAAGAACCCCATTACGGTCAATAGCGGCTGTGATGCGCGCGGTGCTGCCAACGATGAAAACCTCAAGCGCCAACAAGACAAAATCGTCGCCGCCATCAACACCATGAACACCTCTATTCTCTCCCTAGAAGAAATCGAGAACTCAGCGGCATTCGGCAAGAACCGCGACGAAGCATTGAACACCTTGGTGGCAGCGCTGAATGATGATGCCGGATTTGAGCGGTGGAAGGCAGTTCCTTCACCGGAGGCGCTCCCTGGTCAAGAAGATGTCATTCGCACCGCTTTCATCTATCAAGATGACCAGGTTCAACCTCAAGGTGATTCTGAAATCTTGCTTGATTCGGATGCATTCAATAATGCCCGTAAACCGCTAGCGCAAACCTTCGAACCTGTTGGATCAAAGGTTAAAGGCGATGAATTCGTAGCCATCGTCAACCATTTCAAGTCTAAGGGCTCAGGTTCTGGCGTAAATGCCGATCAGGGCGATGGTCAAGGCGCCTCCAACGCCGATCGCAAGAAGCAGGCACAAGCTCTGGTAGCTTTTGCGGACCAGGAGAAAAAAGAAAATAAAACAGACAACGTTGTTCTGCTCGGTGACTTCAACTCTTACTCAAAAGAAGATCCTATGAAGATTCTGGCAGAAGCTGGATACATTAACATTGGTGATCAATTCGACGCCGGTTACTCTTATGTTTATAGCGGACGCCAGGGCAGCCTGGACCACGTGTTGGCTTCTCCCTCTATGTTCAAACAGGTGACCGGGGCAGATGTTTGGAACATCAACTCCGTAGAATCCATTGCTTTTGAATACAGCCGCTATAACTACAACGCTACAAACTTCTACCAGCCCAACGCCTACCGTTCCTCCGATCACGATCCAAAGGTCGTGGGTTTCAACTTGCGCGCGGATGCTCCCATTTCGTTTACCGACGTCCCGGGAAACTCACCCTTCTATTCTGAAATCATGTGGCTGGCTCAGTCCGGTATTACTCAGGGGTGGGATGACGGCACCTTCCGCCCGCATGAAAACATCTCCCGCGGGGCAATGGCTGCTTTTTTCTACCGCATGGCGGGTGAACCTGAGTACAACGCGCCAGCTCAGTCCAAGTTCTCTGATGTTTCCACCACACATCCCTTCTATAAGGAAATTTCATGGATGGCAGAGCAGGGGATTACTACCGGCTGGGCAGACGGTACTTTCCGCCCCGAAGCTCCTGTAGAACGTGCAGCGATGGCAGCATTCTTCTATCGCGTAGCAGGTTCCCCTCACTATGTAGCACCTCGTAGCGCTGAATTCTTTGATGTTCAGCCCGGTGGAGCATTCTATAAAGAAATCTCCTGGATGCATTCTAAGGGTATTTCTACAGGTTGGGACGACGGCACCTACCGCCCCGCTGATCCCATCAAGCGTGATGCAATGGCGGCTTTTATTTACCGCTATGAGCACAATGTAGCGGGCAAAAAGTAAGAGTCCTGTCCACTCAAGCAGTCCAATAAGAAAGTGCTCCTCCTACTCGTTGAGTAGGAGGAGCACTTTGTTAAGAGTAGAAAATCCCCTTATTTTTGGAGCATCTCCGCCACGGTGGCTACCAGCGGCTTGGTGTCTTCGCGGTTGGTGTAATCACCGCCGCCGTTGTCGAATGATTCCACCATCTGCTTGTCATATTCGTTGGCGTGGGGCTTGAGCTTGTATGCGGTACGCACGCCAGCTAGAACAGTCTTGTGGGTTCGTGTCATCTGGGAAAGGTCTAGACCACCACGGAAGTGGAATGCGGGGCGGCCGCCTGCAATCTCTTCTTTGTAGCTCTTGAGCACACGGTTATCGAGGTATTCGCGTGGATATACTGCAAGCCCGTTGAAGCACACGGTGAAGAAAACCCGGTGCGAAACTTTAGCCATTGCTTCGCGGCGCTTGCGCAAAGTGGGTGCCCCGGTGAGGAAACCACCCAGGTAGCTTGCGCCTACGATGAGGACGTCGGCGGATTCAATGAGCTCATCGGTAGCCTCGGCAATGGGGGAGAGAATCACGGTGGGTTGGGTCTCCAGTTCCCGCAAATCTTCTGCAATCCACCGAGAGTAGCGTTCGGTGAATCCGTAGTTTGAACCGTAGAGAATTACTACGTTTTTTGATGTCACAGTTATGTCCTTGCTTGCAAAGTTTTAGTCATATTTTTCTGACTAAAAATGTTTGTTTACCTGCCAGGATAGAACAGAAACGACGGGGAAGAAACCATTACGGAGCTAATGTGAGTTTTTGTGGGTTAGATGGAGGAATTGACGGACTGGATGGTGATTTTCTTGAACAATCCCACAGAACACCACGTATAATAGGGAATGTTGAGTTGGGTTTTGAAGTGAGAATGTGTGAACTGTTGGGAAGTTTCCCACGGAAAGTTCAGATTGCACATATGCTCACCTTCCCCATGCCCCTATTATTACGACTACTGAACTGACTAAGGTTTAACACATGAGACGCGCAAAAATTGTATGTACTATTGGTCCGGCAATATCTTCCCCCGAAAAACTTGCAGCAGCGATTGAAGCTGGCATGAACGTAGCTCGTTTGAACATGAGCCACGGCACGCACGATGTTCATACGGAGTCCTACACTAACCTGCGCGAGCAGAGCCAGAAGCTCGGCCGCAACGTCGCAATTCTTGCTGACTTGCAGGGGCCTAAGATTCGTCTGGAAACATTTGAAAACGGTGCGGAAATTCTTGAGCCCGGCGACACCTTCAAAATCACCATTGATGATGTTGCAGGTAACAAAGAGATTTGTGGAACTACCTACAAGGGGTTGCCCGGCGACGTGAGGCCCGGCGATACTCTGCTCATTGATGACGGCAAAATCCGCCTGCAGGCTGTAGAAGTAGACGAGCGCACCGTCACTACCCGCGTCGTCGTTGGCGGTCCTGTTTCCAACAACAAGGGTATTAACCTACCGGGTGTTGCAGTTTCTATCCCTGCGCTTACTCCTAAAGACGAAATTGATCTTCGCTTCGCTCTGAAGCTTGGCGTAGACATTATTGCGCTCTCTTTCGTGCGTTCTGGGAACGACATCATTCGCGTTCACGAAATCATGGAAGAAGAAGGCGTCAAGCTTCCCGTCATTGCAAAGATCGAGAAGCCCCAGGCAGTTGAAAACTTGCAGGATATTGTGGATAAATTCGACGGCATCATGGTTGCTCGTGGCGATCTCGGTGTTGAATATCCTCTGGAAGAAGTTCCTCTGGTGCAGAAACGCGCCATTGAACTTGCTCGCCGTTGGGCTAAGCCCGTGATTGTGGCTACCCAGGTTCTGGAAACTATGATAAATAACCCCACACCTACTCGCGCTGAGGCATCTGACTGCGCAAACGCCATCCTCGATGGCGCAGATGCTGTGATGCTTTCTGGCGAGACTTCAGTGGGTAAGTACCCCATTATCACCATTCAGACGATGGGGCGCATTATTGCGGCTACCGAAGAGCGCGGTCTGTACCGTGTACCCCCGTTGGGAACTGCTCCGAAGACTCGCGGTGGCGCAATCACCCGCGCGGCTGTAAACGTTGCAGATCAGCTCGATACCGATTTCATTACCACCTTTACACAGTCAGGTGATACCGCTCGACGTCTGGCTCGTTTGCGTCCCGCAAAACCGGTCATTGCGTTCACCCCGGATCCCAAGGTTCGCGCATTCCTTGCTTTGCTGTGGGGCGTACAAACCGTTCAGGCAAGTAGCGTAGGGAATACGGATGAGATGACCGCTTTGGTTGATCGCTACCTGTTGGCTAATAAGTTATCCGAGCCCGGTAAGTTGATTGTAATGGCTGCAGGTTCACCTCCCGGAGTAGCCGGTTCAACCAACCTATTGAAGGTTCACCGCGTTGGAGATATGGACGACGCCGGTGCGGTGCTCCCTGAAGAGCGTGAGAAGCTAGGACCCTGGTTGGATGACCAGAACATTCACGGCTAATCTTTTTTGATTGTGAATCAGAAATAAAAAGGACTCGTTCCCGTTGGGGGAGCGAGTCCTTTTTACCTGGTGGTGTCTGAGAGAATCACTAACAATGATCGACCATGCCCTCGTCTTCAGCATTGGCATAGGTGAGTTTGTATTCGCCTTTGTTATTTCTGGTGACATCAATGACGTAAAAATCGTAGGCGGTATATCCTTCTTGGGCTTTTCCGGTGTAGTCCAAAAATGATTGATCCCCGTATTTCATCTCGGAAATATCAACACATGCGTACATTTTGAAGGCGTCCGTATTGTCGTCACCTTTGTAGAATTCGGGAGCATTTTGGCTTCGGCTGTCTTTGTAAACAGTTCCTTTCATCAATCCTAAAGGTTTTTGCCCGTCGTCAGCCGCTGCTTTTCCAATCTCCATGAACCCATAAATGAAACTGGCGAATGCTGTATCTATATTGTCTTTGGTGATCAGCTGATCCAGCTGCTCGTTGGTGAAATCGTTGTACAGCGCCTTGTTCATGGGATCCACAATCTGTTGCTCAAAGATGGCGCTGGCTTCGTCGACAGCTTGGGTTTTGGCATCTTTGGGCGCGGAATCGGCGCAGGAACTCAACAACAGCGTGGAGGAAGCTATGAGCAACGGAAGAATTTTGAGTTTCATGTGCGTTCGTTCGTAGATTATGTATCGGGGCTCTAAGGATACAACCAATTCTTGAAAAATATCTGGGATATTTCAACATATAACATCTAGATTTTGAGGTCACGGATTAGCGTATCGCCAAGGGGACAGTGGAATTTGAAATTGGCATGTGAGGAATACCTTGTCAACAAAAAACCCTCTCTTGTCAACAAGAGAGGGTTTGTAACGCTCAAGCTAAGCGTTGAATGGTGCCCAAGGTGGGACTCGAACCCACACTCCTAAGAACCGCATTTTGAGTGCGGCGCGTCTGCCAATTCCGCCACTTGGGCCTCTGTCTCAGAGACATCCACCAATCGGTGAGTGCTTTATTACTGTACATTGATTTTTCTAAAAAATAAAATCGGCTCATATTCCATTGCCCACCCCCACCGATTTCGCACCAGAATTTACCTCCTAGCTTCGCTACCACAGCCTCAAACGTGAGAAACTTAAATATAAGAATAAGATTAAAGGAGTAAAGCATGTCAGAGCAGACGCCAGCTGATTCAGTCAGCGAAGAACAGGAGCCTGCCCGCACCGTCGTCGTTGCAGAAGATGAAGCCCTCATCCGTATGGATATTGTTGAAATCTTGCGTGACCAAGGCTTTGACGTCGTTGCAGAGACGGACAACGGTCAAAAAGCTGTTGAACTAGCTGAACTGCATCGCCCCCATCTGGTGTTGATGGATGTGAAAATGCCGATTATGGACGGCATTACAGCAGCCGAAGAAATTTCCAAGAAACAATTGGCCCCGGTAGTTTTGCTGACGGCATTTAGCCAAAAAGAACTAGTCGATCGAGCTACAGAAGCTGGGGCAATGGCGTACGTCGTCAAGCCTTTTGGCCCCCATGATTTGATTCCTGCGATTGAAGTTGCCATCAGCAGGTACGAACAAATTGTTGCCTTGCAGAACGAAGTGACAAATATCAAGGACCAATTCGAAACCCGCAAATTAGTCGATCGCGCGAAGTCTTTGCTGATTTCAAAGATGGGATTGAGCGAGCCTGAAGCTTTCCGCTGGATACAGAAAACTTCTATGGATCGCAGACTGTCGATGAAAGAAGTAGCGGAAACCATCGTCAATCAAGTTTCCTAACCGTTTGTTAAAGGTGAAAGAACCTCATATCAGCGACGTCCCTCTATTAAGCGGGACGTCGCTGATTTTATAGGCGTTACCGCTGTGATTTTTCTTCAGAATCTGATGATGTAAAGCCGATACCCCACAGAGTCACTAAAGTGCAGAGAAAGACGCCCAACCACCACCAACTACCTATATTGATAGCTGTCACCAGGCAAAGTATGGTAAGCAGAAGAAAGACTGTGCCGATTTTTTGACGCATATAAAGTACTTTCGCTAACTAAAGAGTCTGTTATCTGCGGGGGATGATGCTGTTTGTCATGCGCCCGGTACTAATGAGCTTTCCGTGCTCATCGGTGATATCAATACGGTGCACGCACTGCCTCCGACCGATTTTTAGGGCGATGCAGGTTCCCCGAACCAAACCCGAAGTTGCCGAGCGAACATGGGAAATATTGAGTTCTGTACCAACCGCCACGTATCCTTCGGGCGTAGCTTCGTTGGCTGCGAAAGAGCCGAGCGTCTCGAGGAGGGCCGCGCTGGCTCCACCGTGCAATAGGCCGCCGGGTTGAGTATTTTCTGCCACTGGCATAGTTGCCACAGTATATTCTGCAGTTAATTCTTCGAAAAAGATGCCCATTTTAGGAATCAGTGTTCCCAGTCCATGCTGGGAGAACCTGTGCCACTTTTCTTGAGGAATGCCGCTCTTTTCTAGGTCCCGTTGAAATTGAGGGTCGAGTGGTTCACTGGAATGCTCAGAATTGGGAGTCATCGGATGCCTTTCTCTAGAAGATTCGCCTATGAGAGTATCCTAGTAACCTGAACTTTTCACCGTAGAAGCAAATACTGGAAGCTATTAGGATGGACACCGTGACTACAACTCATGCAGTAAACGATAAGAAAAAGCTTCTCCTCATTGACGGGCATTCGCTAGCTTTCCGTTCCTTCTACGGCGCTCCTGCGGAGGTCTTCGTGACCAGCTACGGGCAGCACACTAACGCCGTCCACGGGTTCCTCTCCACTTTATTGAGCCTCATCAAGTCTGAGCAACCAACTCACATTATTACTGCATTTGACCTAGCTGGCGGTACATTCCGCACCGAAGAATATGGCGAATACAAGGGTGGTCGCTCGGAAACTCCCGAGGAATTTTTTGGCCAGATTGAACTCATCCAAAAGGTTTTGGAAGCTCTGCAGATTCCGTCGGTGACGGTTGAACGCTATGAAGCCGATGACATTGTGGCAACTTTTGCAAAAGCGGCAGTGGCCCAAGGATTTACCGTGGGCATAGTCTCTGGCGACCGTGATGCTTTCCAGCTCATTAACGACGACGTCACTATTCTTTACCCTGTCACCACCGGCCCCTCCAAGGGAATTCGTCGAATGGATGCCGCGGCAGTAGAAGAAAAATACAAAGTACCTCCTCACCTTTACCCCGACCTGGCTGCGCTCACCGGCGAACAGGCAGATAACCTTCCTGGTGTTCCCGGTGTTGGACCAGGTTTCGCCGCTAAATGGATTAACGAATTTGGCGATCTCAACGGCATCATTCAGAACCAGGATAAAATCAAAGGCAAAAAGGGTGAAGCCCTGCGGGAACATGTAGAAGACGTTCTGCGTAACCGCCGCCTCAATAGGCTGGTGGATGATTTGGAGATGCCAATTACTCTGGACGACGCCGCACACTATGGTCCTGCAGACCCGGCAGAGTTAGACGCGCTCTTTGACGAACTGGAATTTTCCACGATTCGCAAGCGAACCGCCGAACTTTTCTCTTCGATGGCGCAAGCAGCCGCAATGCAGGTAGATATTACTGTGGATGCGGTGACTACGGTCGAAACTGCTGAAGGTTTTTCTGGGTTCGTGCAAAACGCCCAGGAATCAATCTCGGCAACGAACCGTCCCGTCGAAGTTCCCCAGCGGCTGGCAAACGCGCTGGTGTTGCTCCCGCAAGCGCAGCCAGATGCACCGGAAGCCGGTTATGCGCATGAAGAAAACCTTCAGGGAGCAGTGTTGCTGGGCGGTACTCAGGCTGCATGGATTGATTTTACCTCAGCAAGTCCCGAGCTAGAGAAAGCTTTTTCTGATTGGCTAAGCGATGAAAACGCACCGAAAATCGTCTATGACCTCAAGCAGCAGTTTAAGTCTCTGAAAGCTCGTGGTTTTCAGCTCACGGGCGCAGTGGAAGACCCGATGCTGAGTTCCTATGTCTGCGGGCATATTCCTACCGCACGTCGTCGTAGCTTTTTAGCCATGATGCAAGATCTCTGTACTCAGTATCTGCACACTGATTTTCCCGAGCCCGAGGCGCAAGAAGAAAATGTGCAAGGGGACCTGTTTGCTGAAGAGCCCAGTGTGGACATTGAATATGCAGCGTTGACCGCCCGCTATCTTCAAGAACTAACGCTTGCCCTGGATATGGATTTGCGCCAGCAAAATCAACTTAAACTGTATGAAGAAATCGAACTACCTCTGGCTACTGTGCTTGCTGAAATGGAAATTGCAGGTATCGCGGTAGATTCCCAGGTGCTGGGGGAGCTCAAGGAGTATTACCAAAGCTTCATCAAACAGGCTACCGAAGAGGCATACAGCCTCATTAACCATGAGGTGAACCTAGGATCGCCCAAGCAGCTTCAAAGCGTCCTCTTTGAAGAACTTGAACTGCCTACTACTCGCAAACTGAAATCTGGATATTCTACCGACGCCGATTCAATGGCTGACTTACTCGCAAAAATTAGCCCAGAGTCTAAGGGCGCGCAGTTCTTGGTGGCACTTCAGACCTACCGTGACTTCACGAAACTCAAACAGACTGTCGAGGGCTTGCAAAAGGCTACAGCGGGGGACGGGCGCATTCACACCACTTTCCAGCAAAATGTTGCTGCAACGGGGCGTCTTTCCTCGACCGATCCCAACCTGCAGAACATCCCGATTCGTACTGCTGAGGGTCGAAAGATTCGCGAGGCGTTCATCGTGGATCCTCGCACGATTGACGGCACCGATTTCACCACCTTGCTGACCGCCGATTATTCGCAGATTGAAATGCGGATTATGGTGCATCTGGCGGATGATGAAAAGCTGATTCAGGCGTATAAGGAGGGCGAAGACTTGCACCGCTTCGTCGGTTCAGAAGTCTTCGGAGTGGCTCCCGAGGACGTGACTTCAGAGATGCGCGCCAAAGTAAAGGCTATGTCCTATGGACTCGCATACGGGCTCTCCCGTTTCGGACTGTCCAAACAGTTGGGTATACCTGTGGATGAAGCTGCCCTACTCACCGTTAACTATTTCAAGCGATTTGGCGATGTCGGGCGTTTCTTGCGGGGCACCGTTCAGCAAGCCCACAAAGATGGCTATACCGAAACGATGTTTGGGCGACGCCGTACCCTGAGCGACTTGAATAGCTCTAACCGCCAGCGCCGCGAGGCCGCCGAGCGTGCAGCTTTGAACGCTCCCATTCAAGGTACAGCCGCAGACATTATGAAGATTGCCATGATTAATGTGCAGAATCGTTTGGAAAAAGAGCAGCTCAAAACGCGCATGCTTTTGCAGATTCACGACGAACTCATTCTGGAAGTTGCGCCGGGCGAGGAAGAGGCTGCAACCCAACTATTACAAGAAGAAATGAGTAGTGCAGTCAGCCTCAATGTACCCATGGACGTGCAGGTGGGTAGCGGAATCTCTTGGTATAAAGCGGGGCATTAAGTGAACGACTTTCCGCAAGAAAAAATTGAAGATCAGGCAGATTGGGGCGTGGAAGCGTATCCTCAGAATGTCACTATTACGTCCTTACAAATGCTGGATTCTGCCCTGGCTGAGCAGCCTTCAGAGCTTCCCCAGGGGGTTCGTATTGAACGTGCGCAACATGTTACCCCTGAGCTGGTCCGCTGGTTCTACGCAGTAGTTGGTGGTCCATATCGCTGGTATGAACGGTTAGGGTGGTCGCGTGAGCAGTGGCAGGAAGAACTTGATGCAGAAGGTAGCGAAGTTTGGATTCTGACGCTCGATGGCACTCCTGCAGGGTACTGCCAACTCAGCGCCGAGCTCATGGCGTCCTCCATAGCTCCCACCGCGGACGTCGAAATTCTCTATTTTGGGCTGATGGACTGGGCACATGGCAAAGGCTTGGGTCGTCTTTTCTTGCAGACCGTCATTCAACGGGCGTGGGATATTCCCAATAGACATCATTTGCCGGAGGTTCATCGGGTGTGGGTGCATACCTGTAATCTCGATGGTCCGCACGCTCTCGCGAATTATCAGGCACGCGGATTGAGCGTGTACAAGGTAGAACAGCACCAGGAAATTGTGCTCAAACAGCCGCTGGGCTCTTGGTCGGCTATGTTCGCACAATAAGGTCAGAAGAAGCGGCTCTCGGTATCTTACTGGTGATACGACACACCCGAACGCGTGATTGCCTCTACATAAGGGGTAAATTACCGAAAATAACCGGTGATTTAACCGCGCCAATCGTTGACCTTCGGGGGAGTCCTCCCTAATATTTAATAAGTGCGTGTACTATGCGCGCACATTGTCCGAATAAACGCTCGGTACAGAGCGGAACCACTCGTTGCGATACCGCAGGTAGATACTCTCAATTGGGAACTAGAAGCTTGCGGGGGAACTACGGCTGTATCGACCTACCAAATCTATCCATAATGGAGCCCTTTACTACATGAGCACCAACACTCCTCAGGTTGCAATCAACGACATCGGAACTGAAGAAGACTTCCTCAAGGCCGTTGACGAAACCATCAAGTACTTCAACGACGGCGATCTCGTCTCAGGTGAAGTTGTCAAGGTTGACCGCGATGAGGTTCTCCTCGATATCGGTTACAAGACCGAAGGCGTTATTCCTTCTCGTGAACTTTCCATCAAGCACGACATTGATCCCGGCGAAGTCGTCTCCGTTGGTGACGAAGTTGAGGCCCTCGTCCTGACCAAGGAAGACAAAGAAGGTCGTCTGATTCTCTCCAAGAAGCGCGCACAATACGAGCGTGCCTGGGGCGACATCGAGCAGATTAAGGAAAATGACGGCGTTGTTACCGGCACTGTCATCGAGGTTGTCAAGGGCGGCCTTATCCTGGACATCGGTCTTCGTGGCTTCTTGCCTGCATCCCTCGTCGAAATGCGCCGTGTACGCGACCTCGCTCCCTACATCGGTCAGGAAATTGAAGCTAAGATTATCGAGCTCGACAAGAACCGTAACAACGTTGTTCTTTCGCGCCGTGCATGGCTTGAGCAGACCCAGTCTGAGGTTCGCTCAACCTTCCTCAACCAGCTCGAAAAGGGTCAGGTTCGCACCGGTGTCGTTTCCTCCATCGTCAACTTCGGTGCATTCGTGGACCTTGGCGGCGTAGACGGTCTCGTTCACGTTTCCGAGCTCTCCTGGAAGCACATTGATCACCCCTCAGAGGTTGTTGAAGTTGGCACCGAGGTAACCGTTGAGGTTCTTGAAGTCGATCTTGATCGTGAACGCGTTTCACTTTCACTCAAGGCAACTCAGGAAGATCCTTGGCAGGCATTTGCTCGCACTCACGCGCTGGGTCAGGTTGTACCCGGTAAGGTCACCAAGCTCGTTCCCTTCGGCGCATTCGTTCGCGTTGAAGACGGTATCGAAGGTCTTGTCCATATCTCTGAGCTTGCTGTTCGCCACGTAGATCTTGCTGAGCAGGTAGTTTCCGTTGGAGACGAATTGTTCGTGAAGGTTATCGACATCGATCTCGATCGTCGTCGTATCTCCCTCTCACTCAAGCAGGCTAACGAAGGCGTTGACCCTGAGGGCACCGAGTTCGACCCCGCACTCTACGGCATGGCTGCAGAGTACGACGAAGAGGGCAACTACAAGTACCCCGAGGGCTTCGACCCCGAGACCAACGAATGGCTCGAAGGCTACGAAACTCAGCGTGCAACTTGGGAACAGCAGTACGCAGACGCTCAGGCTCGCTGGGAAGCACACAAGGTTCAGGTTGCTAAGGCGATGGAGGCAGATGCAGAAGCAGCAGCTACTGCGGCTACTACCTCTTCATCCTCATCTTCCTCCTCCAACTCAGCTCCCGCAGCTCCTACCTCTTACTCATCCGATGACAAGGGTACCGAGTCCGGCACCTTGGCATCAGACGAGGCACTCGCTGAGCTTCGCAAGAAGCTCACCGGCAACTAAGAGGTTTACCGATTAGTTTCTTGCGAAGCTGATTCCGCCGAATTTCTGATTCGCTTCGCGGAAATTCAGCTCCATCGCAAGAAGCTCACCGGCAATTAAGAGGTAAAAGCCGAAGTAGCTTAGAAGAGCCCGCCCCAGATTATTGGGGCGGGCTTCTTTTATTTGCCGGTAAAGATTAACAGAGCAGGAGAGTCGTGCGAGTTTCGCCTAGCGAAACACGCGATGTTTGAGCTGGGACCTAATACGCCTGCGTCGCTAATTCATTACCTCATCAACCCACGACGTCTCTCCCCATGAAATTTCTCCCTTACCCATGGTCAGTTCGGCTACTTTAGTCTTAGCTTCATTGCGGGTGGCGGGAGAATCAAATACACCGAGAGTAACCACAGCGTGCGAGGCGAAGTAGTCGACTGAGATAATAGTAAACCCTAGAGACCTCACCTCGTTTTCAAACTTTCCTGCTTCTGCATGGGGTAGTTTCACTACGCCCGCCCGTAGGCGTCGTCGCTGAGTCGTAGTTGCTTCATCAAGTACCTGAACCACGGCGTCTGTATATGCCCGCACCAAACCGCCAGCACCGAGTTTGATTCCGCCAAAATAGCGAACAACTACCACGCAAATATCAGAGAGATTTGTACTGCTAGCTTCCGAATCGGGGTCAGTTCTCCTTGCCAGTACAGCTTGCAACATAGGGATACCAGCAGTTCCGGCAGGTTCTCCATCGTCCGAAGATCTTTGAATATCTCGGTCTGCACCAATGACGAATGCCGAACATACGTGGCGGGCATCGTGATACTGCTTGCGCAAAGACTCTATGAATGCCCTCGCATCAGCCTCGGATTCTACACGCTGGGCAAAGGCGATAAACTCACTCCTCTTAATTTCCAAAAGCGATTGAACAGGATCCCATTGAGTAAGAACGGCGTATGAGGTGGCACGAGTTTCATGGTCGGTATTCATCTCCTTATTCTATGGGGAAGAAGCTTGTTGAAGTGTCCTGTGGGAAAAGGCGCGATAGTGTGGGGTTGAAAAAGATAAGTAAGTTGAAAGGTCAGCACATTGCCGCATTATGGACTCACCGGGGGAATCGGTTCAGGCAAATCGACTGTTGCCGCCATGTTTTCAGACAAAGGTGCCTTTATTATTGACGCCGATGCCATTTCACGCGAACTTATGGAACCAGGTGAAGAAACGTTACAACGGGTAGTTGCCGCATTCGGTGAGGAAATACTGTTGGATAACGGGCAACTCAACCGCCCCCACCTAGCTTCCCTCATCTTCGCGAACCCCGCAGAACGGGAAAAGCTGAACGCGATTGTTCACCCTGCAGTACGTGAGCGCTCTCAATTACTCAGGGAGGAAGCCGTCGCACAGCAGGGGGAGAACGCAACCATTATCGAAGACATCCCACTACTTACTGAAACAGGGCAAGCCGACCGCTTCGACGGCGTCATTGTAGTGTGTGCAAATGAGAAGGTGCGTTTGGAACGCCTCACCACCCAACGTGGGATTCTGAAAGAAGATGCCCTGGCACGTATCAAGGCGCAGGCCAGCGATGAGGAAAGAGCCCAGATAGCCCGTTGGATTATCGACAACTCCGGCAGTTTAGAAGAAACCCAAGAGCAGGTAGATCGGATCTGGCAGAAGATTACTCAGCTTACCTCATAAGTGGAATCTACTCTCCAAAATCAATACCATCATTAAGTCGTTTCTTTTGGACGATTTACAACGGGGTGGATCATAGTGCCGTTGTAAGACCACAACCTCCACCGGGAAACCCGTGTTGCTAAAACTCCATGACAGATTGGGATTGCGTACGAATCCCCCTATTTTCTTTACGACTGCAGGGTTTATAGCACTTTTTACCCTCAGCTTTATCGCCTTTCCCACACAAATGGAAGGCGTCTTTGGTGCCATGGCTCAATGGATTATCACCTATTTTGGGTGGTTTTACGTCCTGGGCAATGCTTTATTCTTCATCTTCCTGGTGTATCTAGCAGCAAGCCGATTTGGACGCGTTAAACTAGGGCCAGACGATTCGGTTCCGCAGTATTCAGGCGTGGCATGGTTTGGAATGCTGTTCGCTGCTGGAGTTGGCGCAGTGCTTCTCTTTTGGGGAGCCGCAGAACCTATTTCTCACTTCGCTAACCCGCCCTATGACGGTGTCGAACCTCAGTCCGATAGGGCAGCCCGCGATGCGCTGGCAATTTCTAACTTTCATATCGGGCTGTTTATGTGGGTCATTTTAACCGTCCCTGGGCTTGCCTTTGGATATTTTACGTATAAGCGCAAACTACCCCCGCGTGTTTCGTCAATTTTTCAGCCGATTCTCGGTGAAGGTATTCACGGTCCGCTCGGCAAGATGATAGATGCGTTGGCCATTATCTCTACCGTATTTGGGCTGGCTGTATCTGTAGGTCTTGGAGCCCTCCAAATCAACTCGGGTTTGCAGATTCTCTACGGTGTTCCTTATGCCGGATGGATCCAAGCTGGAATTATCGCTTTAGTGACTGCTGCAGGCATCACATCAGTGGTAGCTGGTATGGACAATGGCGTGAAACGGCTGTCCTACTTCAACATCTTGATGGCGGTAGCTCTCCTGCTTTTCATCCTGATGGCCGGCGCTACCCGTACTGCCTTGATGGGAACCATTGAGTCTGCCGGGTATTTCTTGATGCGTCTACCAGAAATGATGTTTTTCAATGATGCCTTTGCAGACACCGGATGGATAGGTTCGTGGACTGTCTTTTACTGGGCTTGGACGGTGTCGTGGGCTCCTTTCGTGGGACTGTTTATTGCCCGTATTTCTCAAGGGCGCACCATTCGAGAGTTTGTGATTGGCGTGCTGGCCGTACCTTCCATTTTTGTGATGTTTTGGATTGGTATTTTCGGGATGAACGCTTTTGATATTGAGCGCAACCAGAATGGTCAGCTGATTGAAAATGTAGTGGATAAAGGTGACATTCCGGCAGCTCTCTTCGAGTTCCTGGGGCATTTCCCTCTGTTTGAATTCGTTGCGCCTTTCACCGTTTTAGTCATCACGATCTTCTTCATTACCTCCATCGACTCAGCAGCGCTGACTATGGACGCTATTGCCAACGGTCATGAAGATAAAGCTCCTAAACGTCAAAGGGTCTTTTGGGCGCTCTGCATCGGAGTAGTGTGCGCGGTCATTCTCGTAACCACCGGAGACTCCGGTCTAGATATTCTGCAACATGTCATTATCGTGGTGGGTTTCCCCGTCTTTATTCTGGGATTCTTACAAATGTGGATGGTTATTCGCGCATTGCGTGAAGATGCTGGGGAAGTAGCTCCTATGAGAACTCGCCAGTGGAAGCAGGTTATCCCCGCTGAAGAATATCGCCGACGTGCGCGGGAGGACTTCAGCTCCGTTCAGGAAGTGGTCATAAAACCCGAATTTGAAGAAGGAACGGAGCCAGAATTTGAAGCTCGTGTGCCTAATACGGGACAGATAAGGGCGGTTAAAGCTGATTCGAAGACTGAAAAGAGTTCCAGCACATCGGCAGAATAAAGGTGTGTAATCATAAACGATGAAGGGGTCGGGGAGATTTCTCCCCGACCCCTTCATCGTTGAAAATAGCTTCAGAAAAAAGCTATCTCGTGGCTAGCTTATGCTCGCTGCTGAGCAATAGCCTCGCGTACGCGTGCACCAAGTTCTGGATGAACGTTATCCCAGTACTTCATACCGCGTTCGCGAATCTCATCGGATTTCACCACGCCCAGGTGCCCGGCAATGTTCGAGACCAAACGTTCCCGAGCTGCGGCGTCCATAACCTCAGCATAGAGGGTGCGTGCCTGGCCGAAGTCGTCGTCTTCTGAGTGCAAAGTTGCTGCGGCGCGTACCATCTCACCGTCTGACTCCCAGCCGCGAGATTCGAAAGCACGATCTGAATCAGCTACCGGACCTCCAACGCTGTTGGGCGCATAGTTCGGGGCATCGGCGGGGGTGTACTGATAACGCATAGAGCCCTCTACCGAGTAGCTGTTGTTCTGCGCATTCTTGGGCTGGTTGACCGGCAACTGAGCGTAGTTGGTACCAATGCGGTAGCGCTGGGCATCTGGGTAGGAGAAGATGCGCGCGAGCAACATCTTGTCAGGAGAAGCGGCAATACCAGGAACCATGTTCGCCGGCGAGAAAGCAGCCTGCTCGATTTCAGCGAAGAAGTTCTGCGGGTTGCGATTCAAAGTGAGCTTACCGACCTTGATGAGCGGGTAATCCTTCTGCGAAATGGTCTTGGTGACGTCGAAAGGATTGAAGCGGTAGGTCTTGGCATCTTCGTAAGGCATAACCTGAACGCAAAGAGTCCACGAAGGATAGTTGCCTTCTTCGATGGCATTATAGAGGTCTTCACGGTGGAAGTCTGGGTTTTCACCTGCCATCTTGGCGCCTTCGTCTTCAGTCAAGAAGTCGATACCCTGATCGGTCTTGAAGTGGTACTTGACCCAGAAGCGCTCACCTTCAGCGTTAATCCACTGGAAGGTGTGGGATCCGAAGCCATCCATATGACGCCACGTCTTGGGCAGACCTCGGTCACCCATGAGCCAGGTAACCTGGTGGGCGGACTCGGGGGAGAGGCTCCAAAAATCCCACTGCATGTCGTGATCGCGCAAACCGGTTTGAGGGTGGCGCTTTTGCGAGTGTATGAAGTCAGGGAACTTGATGCCGTCGCGGATGAAGAAGATAGGGGTGTTGTTGCCCACGAGGTCGTAGTTTCCCTCGGTGGTGTAGAACTTCATGGAGAAGCCACGGGGATCTCGCCAAGTATCGGGTGAGCCTTGCTCGCCTGCCACGGTGGAGAAACGAATCAGCATGTCAGTTTTTTCGCCGGGCTGGAAGAGGGCTGCCTTGGTGTAAGCAGAAACGTCCTCGGTGACTTCCAGAACGCCGTAAGCTCCGGCGCCTTTGGCGTGGGGGTTACGTTCGGGAACGCGTTCGCGGTTGAACTGAGCCAGCTTTTCTACGGTGTAGACGTCGTGTAGGACGATGGGACCATCGTTGCTCACGGTGAGTGAGTGAGCGTCATCTGCCACGGGAGTCCCGGTGGTAGTGGTGGTAAAATCGCCGCGGTGATTGACGGGGGAGCCACCTGTTACCGTTTCTTTGATTTTTTTCAGGGGGTTCTCAACCATGATAATCCTTCCCGATTGGGTCAGTAGAGTTCGTTTTTCTGACAACTTGTTCTTCAAACTCTACCTTATTTTGATAAATTCACAATAAGAAAGAAGTGAAATACCCACATACTTTCTAGAATCGAACCATTGACTCACCCAATAAAAACTGACTGACCAACTGAAATTGGCGCAGAGAATAATTCGTAGGTATGTTCTAGTTCAACTATCTCCACAGTTGTACTCTTGTATCTATGAGTCTTGCGCAGAAAATTGAGCGTGTAGTTGCGCCCTTCGAAGTCATTTCAGAATACAAACCCGCAGGCGACCAGCCAAAAGCCATCGCCGAGCTGACAGAACGTGTCAACGCCGGAGAAAAAGACGTCGTTCTTATGGGTGCCACCGGCACAGGTAAGTCAGCAACAGCTGCCTGGCTCATCGAATCGGTGCAAAGGCCGACACTAATCATGGTGCAGAACAAAACCCTGGCTGCCCAGCTTGCCAACGAGTTGCGCGAACTGTTACCCAACAACGCTGTTGAATATTTCGTTTCCTACTACGACTACTACCAGCCAGAGGCCTACGTTCCCCAGACCGATACTTTTATCGAAAAAGACTCTTCCATTAATGAAGAAGTGGAGCGTCTACGTCACTCAGCCACCAATGCCTTGCTGACGCGCCGCGACGTCGTCGTGGTATCTACCGTTTCCTGCATCTACGGTTTGGGTACGCCCGAAGAATATGTTGAACAGATGGTCACGGTGAAAGTAGGACAAGAGCTCGACCGCGATGAACTACTGCGCCGCTTCGTCAATATGCAGTATGTGCGCAACGATATGGATTTTCACCGCGGAACCTTCCGCGTGCGTGGGGACACCGTAGAAATTATCCCCATGTACGAAGAAAACGCTATTCGGATTGAATTCTTTGGCGATGAAATTGAAGCGATTTATACCCTGCATCCTTTGACGGGCAATATCATCCGCGAGGAAAAAGAGATGTACGTTTTCCCCGCTTCTCACTATGTTGCCGGTGCCGAACGAATGGCTCGTGCTCTTCACTCCATCGAAGACGAACTCGGCAACCGCCTCAACGAACTAGAAGGGCAGAACAAGCTGTTAGAGGCGCAACGTTTGCGCATGCGTACTCAGTATGACCTTGAAATGATGGAGCAGATGGGTTTCTGCAATGGCATCGAAAACTATTCCCGTCATATTGACGGGCGCGCACCCGGTTCCGCTCCGCACTGTCTGTTGGATTATTTCCCCGATGACTTCTTGCTCGTAGTAGACGAGTCACATGTGACCATTCCTCAGATTGGAGCAATGTACGAAGGCGATATGAGCCGCAAGCGTACACTGGTCGAATTCGGATTCCGCCTGCCGTCGGCGATGGATAATCGACCGCTCAAATGGAACGAGTTTCTGGATCGAATCGGACAAACCGTTTATATGTCGGCAACCCCTGGTAAATACGAGCTGTCCCAGGCGGACGGGGTAGTGGAGCAGATTATCCGACCCACCGGCTTGGTGGACCCTGAAATCGTGGTCAAACCGACCAAGGGGCAGATTGATGATTTGCTGGAGGAAATCCGGCTTCGAGTGGATCGGGACGAGCGTGTTCTCGTGACCACTTTGACTAAACGAATGGCAGAGGACCTGACCGAATATCTCTCCCAGCACGGGGTGCGCGTGCAGTACCTGCACTCGGACGTCGACACCCTCAAGCGTATTGAACTACTGAGAGAATTGCGCATGGGATCCTACGATGTTTTGGTGGGTATTAATCTGCTTCGCGAAGGTTTGGACCTGCCTGAGGTGTCCTTGGTTGCCATTTTGGACGCCGACAAAGAAGGCTTCCTGCGCTCTACTACTTCACTTATCCAGACCATTGGGCGTGCCGCGCGTAACGTTTCGGGGCAGGTGCACATGTACGCGGATAAGATCACCGATTCTATGCGCACGGCGATTGATGAGACCACCCGCCGCCGGGAAATTCAAACCGCTTACAACAAAGAGCACGGCATTGACCCGACCCCTCTGCGTAAAAAAATTGCTGACATCACCGACCAGCTCAACCGCGAGGTCGAAGATACTGCTGAACTACTTGCCCAGCGTAAAGCAGCAAACGGTAAGCTGGCACCGGTCTCCCAGAAAAAGGGCTCGGCGAAAAACGCCCAGGCGTCCGGTGAAGCCGCAGAAGTTCTGGCTCGTGCTGAAGCGCGGGTGCGTTCAGATGGTTTGGCTGCGGCACCGGCAGAGGACCTCATGGATCTGATTGAAGATATGACGGCGCAGATGATGAAAGCCGCAGAAGAGCTTAAGTTCGAATTGGCTGGTCGTCTCCGCGACGAAATTGCCGACTTGAAGAAAGAACTGCGGCAAATGAAGAACGCCGGGCACGCCTAAGCTATAGAATTCAGGACTCTGTAAAGATTATTCTTCAGCCGTCTCACTATGAAAGATTCCCGAACGTTTAGACCGTTCGGGAATATTTTCACAGGCACATCGGTCTTGAAAAGGTCAACACAGAATAAGACTGTTGGAAAATAAGCGAAAGGATACGGCAATGAAAATAGCAGTTATTGGTGCCAATGGAATGGTAGGTTCACGGGCGATAGCAGAAGCAGTAGGGCGCTCGCATGAAGTAGATGCCTACTCACGCAAGGGCAACGATGTCCACGGAGCAACCGGGTACTCTCTGGACGCAACCAACACCACCGAATTGGTTCAGGTCATCAACAGCCACGATGCCACTATTATCGCCACCGCTGGTCGAGACCAGTCCGATGAAAGCATGAAAAACCTGCACTCTCAGCTCATTGCCGCAGCGCCCAGCGGCCGCCTCATCGTGGTCGGTGGAGCCGGTGCGTTAGAGAATTCTGAAGGTGAGCGTTTCTACAACACCCCTGATTTTCCCGAGGAATACCGCTCTGAAGCCAAGAAATTTGGAGGAATCCTCGATGATTACCGTGAGAATGCCTCCATGCTCAAGTGGACTATGCTCGCTCCTGCGTTCGTCATTGCTCCCGGCGTTCGCACCGGTCTGTATTTTGAAAGCAAAGATACCCCTGCCGGTGGTTTTGTTTCGGCAGAAGATTTTGCAGTTGCACTAATTGATGAAGCTGTAGCACCCAAACATATGCGTGAACGCTTTACCGTGGCTTCCCAGAACGAAGAAACGGCGCAAGGTAAATAAACAGTTAAGTTGCTTGTGAATTAATCCCCGTGTGGTGGCAGAATAGCCAGCACACGGGGATTTGCTTAACCTCACGTGGAATAACTTAAGCTACGTGCGCTTATCTAGGGTAAACTTTTAGCACGAGCAAGGGAGTATCCCGCTAATTTCTATTTCGTCAGCACGTTGACCAAAGATGTTCAACCGGAGTAGAAAACCACCGTCTATTGGTGGTGGGAGAGACTTGTGGTTTCTGGCATATCCTCACCACAAGAAAGGCTCCCATGCATATTTCTGGGTTGCAATGGGCGGTAACAATCGCCGTCATTTTGGCTCTTTTGGCCTATGACTTTTTCTTTCACGTGCGCAAACCGCACGAACCTACTATTAGAGAAGCCGCTGTTTGGTCAGCATTTTACGTAGGTATCGCTCTACTCTTCGGCCTGGTCATCCTCATCTGGGACGGCCCGCAGTTCGGCGCAGAATACTACGGCGGCTACATTACCGAGAAAGCATTGAGTGTTGATAACCTCTTCGTTTTCTTGATCATTATGGGCTCTTTCAAGGTTCCGCGTGAAGATCAGCAGAAGGTACTGCTTTTTGGCATCGTCTTTGCTTTGATTGCCCGCACCGCCTTCATTCTGGTAGGTGCCGCGGCTATTGAGCGCTGGAGCTGGGTCTTCTACCTTTTCGGTATTATTCTGCTCTGGACCGCAGGCAACCTTATCAAGGGCGAAGTAACCGATAAAGATGAGGAAGATGAAGCCAACAACTTCATCATTCGTCTGGCGAAAAAGATTTTCCACACCACCGATTACTACGATGGCGATAAGCTCTTCACCGTAGAAAACGGCAAAAAGGTTATGACCCCCATGCTGCTGGTGATGGTGGCTATCGGCGGTACAGATATTCTGTTCGCACTTGACTCCATTCCCGCGATTTTCGGTCTAACCCAGGAATCCTACATCGTCTTCACCGCTACCGCATTCTCCCTCATGGGTCTGCGCCAGCTATACTTCCTCATTGATGGAATGCTCGATCGTCTGATTTACCTCTCCTGGGGTCTCTCTGCAATCCTCGCCTTCATCGGTGTCAAGTTGCTCCTCCACGCCCTGCACGAGAACACCCTGTCCTTCATCAACGACGGTCAGCCAGTTCACGTAGTGGAAGTTAGTATCGGTCTTTCTCTCACGGTCATTATCGGTATCTTGACCATCACCGTTCTGGCATCGCTTCTGAGCCCCAAGGGCAAAGCACTCGCTGCCATCCAAAAGGTACAGCGCCTATCCGAGCAGTACCTGGAACTTCCCGATAACGCATCCACTGAGGAACGCAACGAGCTACAGAAAAAGCTGGACGACGCCACCGCAAAGTCTCGTAACGTACCTCAGAAATACCGCGACGAACTGA
This sequence comes from Rothia amarae, assembly GCF_042677725.1. Classification (NCBI taxonomy): domain Bacteria; kingdom Bacillati; phylum Actinomycetota; class Actinomycetes; order Micrococcales; family Micrococcaceae; genus Rothia; species Rothia amarae. The sequence continues at coordinate 76,308 of NZ_JBHUCN010000005.1, read as the reverse complement.
TTGACTCAGAACGAGAATTCCAAGACTTAGTTTCCCGTGCTCGCGGTGAACACGAAGCATACATGCAACAGTAATCATGCATCGCTTGAAATAAGTTAGATACCA
>NZ_JBHUCN010000005.1:0-76189 GCF_042677725.1 Rothia amarae | reverse complement strand
GCTAGATGAAATGTTACTTCTTATCGTCTGTATTGAGCACTGTCTTCTGCGATTGATTCAATGAACCTGTTTGCGCAGCGGCTTCTGTATTGTCGGCAGCAGAACCAATAAGAGTTACCTGCGTATTAGAATTATCAACCCAGAAACCAATCTTTTGGCCAGGCTTATCCTTTGTCCGGTTGAAGGACTGACATCCAATGAGCTGAGTCCCATGCGCACCGGAAAGGATATGGAAACCGTGTGCTTCTGAGGGATTAGCCTTGCCCGAAACGTTTTCGGCATAACCGTTGGAATCTGAAACGCAGTTCATCAGAGTGTTGTTGGGGTATTCGAGCACGAAACCGTGACCACCATTGTCCTGGGCATCGCACTGGCTGAACGTGTTACGGGTTCCCTTAACGTAGTAACCGGAACCGGCTTTGACTGCCTCATCAAAACTCATCGTACGTTTTGAATACCAGCTTTTGACCTGGGAAAATGAACAATTGGACGTATAAATTTCGATGGTGGCGCAATCGAGGCGTGACAAATTTGCAGAGGAAAAATCAATCATGGAGAACTGATTGTCCGCTCCGCCTTCGGCCCCAATTTCACCCACCTGTAGCGCTGTACGTAGAAAACGGCGTCCGCGGATGTCGCTGACCGTGCAACCCTGGTCATCTTTTCCTTTGAGGATAATCCCCATATCCAAATCCCATAGTGTAATACCTGAAATGCGGTGCGCCGCATCTGGATCCGCCGGCTTATCGCCGTTTGAAGTGTTAAAGAGAATACCCACGGTGTTAGGGATGGCATCGGTATGAGCCATTGAATCTTCGCCGGTTTTGATGGAGAGATTGTGAATTCCGGTGCGGTACACAGGGTCAGAAGAGGGGGAGCTATGCGATCCAATGCGAAAGACGCCGGCAAGTTCCTTCCACTCGCCTACGGGGCGAAATTGGGTTGCTTCCCCCAAGCCCATGATGCTGACCTGGTTTTTGAGCTGAATGCCGTCAGAATCAACGTTGTAAATTCCCGGAGGAAAGATGATTGCCCCGCCGCCGTCGCCCGCTAGGCGATCTATGAGTTTGTTGATTTTGTTGTTGACAGCGTCGTCCCCGGGATTGATCCCTTCGTCGGTGGCGATGAGCATACGGTCAGAGCTGTCTGCCGAAGCGCTGGTTGCTGTCATGGATGCGGCAAGCACTCCCAGTGCTGTACCGCCTAGAAATTGTGCACGTGTAACCACGCGAATTCCCCCTCTAAATAAAAATGCGAATGCGACCCAGTCTACCGGTTATCAGCCAGCAGATTCTTCAGATGCGTAAGAATCGCCGTGCCGTCAGCGCTGAGCCCATCGTGGTGGTGGGTGTCCGATGACCAGACGCGAGTATTCGCTACTGCCTGTGCTGTTTTCATGGAGTGTTCATAGTCCACATAGATATCGGGGCGATAGACAGCAGCAACCAACGGTACGGTATTTTGGGCAAGCTGTTCGTGGTCGTATAGCTTGCCCCAGTCGTCTTTTTCAGCGAGCGCGTGGGCGACGTCGTGGAGCGGTGCAAGGGCGGGGTCTTCTTCGAAGTACCAGGGGAAGATGTGCTCGCCGGTAAATAAGAGCGTTTCAGCTTCGGGTGAGAAATCATCTCGGGCATTCGCCATGCGCGCTGCCGACCAATTGGTGGGTGCGGGGGAGGGGGAAGCTCCCTGAGCGGGACCGTCGGCGTAAATCGATTCGTGGAGGAGTCCGTAAAGCGGGGCGGAAGCGAAGGATACAATTTCGCTGACGGAGCTGAGGAATTGCGCCGAGAGGTAATTGTTCGATTCTGCGAAAGCGGTTTCGAGGATGTAGTGCAGTTCGCGTACGCGTGCGTTTCCACCGAGGTATGCGCCGAGCATCTGGAAGCGATGGTCGGTGAGTGTTTCCCCGGTGGGAAGGGTGGGCTTCTTCTCGCGAATAAATTCGGCAATGCGAGTTGCGAGAACGCGGTCCTGGGGGTACCAGCCGTAGAATTCTTCGTTGCGTTCTTTGACGCGCTCAAGGGTATGCCGGTAGACGTCGTCGATATGTGCACGGATGGGGGCTAGGCCTGCTGTCATGCGGGAATCTCTGAGGGATTCGGGCGCGAATGAGAGATAGGAGAGCGTGAGGAAGCCGCCGAAGCTTTGGCCCATGGTGGACCATCGCTGATCTTTTCTTTCAGCTAGAAGATATGAGCGGATGACTTCGGCGTCGGCGATGATCGAATCGGCGCGGAAGAGCTCGAGGTACTGTTCCTGCTCTCTCACGGAGCCTTGGGCAAGGATGGAAGGGGCTGAAAGCGGCGTGGAAAGTCCGGTGCCACGCTGATCGAGAAGCACGATGCGGTGGGTTTTAGAGAGTTCGTGGACCCATCCGGAGTCTATGGTGGGTCGGGGGCTTTTGCCGCCCGGTCCACCTTGCAAATAGACCATGAAAGGGCGGTCTTCGGGGCTGATGGTCAGCTCAGATGACGTATTGACTACTTCACGGGCAAACACCGTGAGAGTTCGTTGAGCCAGCGGATGGTTTTCTGCCGCTTCACGCCCCAGCGAGTACACCAACCCGTGGGTTACCGGTACCGAAAAGTAATGGTCGGTGAGCGCAAAATCTCCGACGGCGACGGTTGCTCCCACTTGATGAGAGGGAACCGGAAGTTGAGGGGATAGAGCTAAAACCATTTAGAGTGCTCCTACGTGAGTGATGCGAAGGACGGGCAGACCCGCCTTGTCGGAAGCCTTCAAATCAACATCTGCTCGGATACCGAAGTCGTGGTTATCCTCGGGGTCAGAGAAAGATTGGGTCACCTTCCACATGCCTGGATGTTCTTTAACGTTTTCATCGATGGCAACCAGGCGCGGCGAGCGGGCTGCGGCGTCAGTGAAAATGTCGTCGTATTCGTCGAAATACTCATCGAGAGCATCAGCCCAGCGGTCTGCGTCCCAGCCGGATTCTCCGTCCATTTCTCCCAAGATTCGGTCTTTTTCATCGGCGAATAGTTCGACGCGGCGGAAGAGAGCATTGCGGACCATGACTTTGAAAGCGCGGGGATTATCGGTGACGACCGGCGCTGTTTCTTCGCCGATGGTTTCTTCTTCCTCACGCACCTTCAGAGGGTCTTCGCCCGCTGCCAGACGTTCCCATTCATCCACCAAAGAGGAGTCGGTCTGGCGAATAATTTCGCCTAACCACTCTATGATGTCGGTGAGTTCTTCGGTCAAAGCGGAAAGCGGTACCGTCTGCCGCAGCGCCTTATAGGCGTCGGAGAGGTAGCGCAGCAAAATGCCTTCGGAGCGGTCCAACGAGTAATACTGCACGTAGGAGCCAAAATCCATGGCCCGCTCGTACATATCGCGCACTACTGATTTGGGTGCTACTTCGAATTCGCTCATCCACGGCGCACCCGAACGATAGGTCTCGAAAGCAGCTTCGAGAGTTTCTTGAAGCGGTTTAGCATAGGTGATCTCGTCGAGTTCGCGCATGCGCTCGTTGTAGTCCATGCCCTCTGCCTTCATCTCGGCAAGGGCTTCAGACTTCGCTTTCTTCTCTTGCATATTGAGCACCTGGCGGGGATTCTCCAGGGTCGCTTCGATGATGGACACAGCGTCGAGAGCGTATGTCTCAGATTCTTTATCCAGTAGGGAGAGAGATGCCAACGCGAAGGGGGAGAGCGGCTGATTGAGAGCGAAGTTCTCTTGCAGTTGCACGGTCAGACGTACGTTGCGCCCAAATTCATCGGGTTCATCGAGACGTTCAACCACACCTCCTGCAAGGAGTTCTCGGTAAATTCCGAGTGCCTTACGCATGAGCTGGCGTTGCTTGACGGGCGGCTCATGATTGGCAGTGAGCAAATGGCGGACTACCCTAAACGGGTCTTCTTCGCGCTGCAGAATATTCAGCAACATGGAGTGGGTGATATCAAAAGAGCCGGTCAGTGCTTCTGGCTCAGCCTCTACCAGCTGTTCGAAAGTCTTCTTCGACCAGGCGACGAATCCCTGCGGTGGCTTTTTCTTCTTGCCGCGTAGTGACTGGTTCATTTTCTTTTCATCACCTGCGAATTTTTCACGGGCTTTTGCTTCGAGGCGCTCATTTTCAATGTCGTGTTCAGGTGCCTGAACCACGACGGTACCGGCCGTATCGAATCCGGCGCGGCCCGCGCGTCCTGCGATCTGATGGAATTCGCGGGCTTTAAGACGGCGGGTACGCTGTCCATCGTATTTGGAGAGCGCGGTAATCAGGACGGTACGGATGGGTACGTTGATGCCTACGCCCAAGGTGTCGGTACCGCAAATAACCTTCAGCAGTCCTGCTTGTGCAAGCTGTTCTACCAGGCGGCGATACTTTGGCAACATGCCTGCGTGGTGCACACCGATTCCGTTCTTGACCAGACGTTGCAAGGTTTTGCCAAATCCAGCAGAAAAGCGGAAATTTTCCAGCAGTTCATTGATACGCTCTTTATCCGATTTGGACGCGATTGAAACACTCATCAGCGCACCTGCAGTATCAATGGCTTGTAGCTGCGAGAAGTGAACGATATATACCGGTGTCTGACCGGTAGAAACAAGTTCAGATACTGCCTCTTGGACAGGTTCTGTGGAGTAGTAGAAATGCAGGGGGATAGGCCTGGTCTTTGAGGTGACGAGCGCAGTGGGACGTCCCGTCAACTCAGTGAGGTCCTTTTCGAAGCGAGTGGTATCCCCCAAAGTGGCGCTCATTAGCAGGAACTGTGCCTGGGGTAGGTCGAGTAGGGGAGTCTGCCAAGCCCATCCACGTTGAGGATCTGAATAGAAGTGAAACTCGTCCATGATGACCTGGCATAAATCTGCACCCGGCCCTTCACGAAGCACAATGTTGGCAAGAATTTCTGCGGTGCAACAAATAATCGGCGCATTTGAATTAATGGATGAATCGCCGGTGACCATACCGACGTTCTCGGCACCAAAAATCTCAACGAGGTCAAAAAACTTTTCGCTCACCAAAGCCTTGATGGGCGCGGTGTAATAAGAACGTTGCCCTGTTGCAAGACCGGCAAAATGTGCAGCCATGGCAACCGTAGATTTTCCAGAGCCCGTGGGAGTTGCCAGAATGACGTTGGAACCGCCCGCAATTTCAAGAACCGCCTCATCCTGGGCAGGGTATAACTCCATTCCGCGGGCAGAAATCCACTCAAGAAATGCTTCGTAGATTTCATCGCTGGAGAGCGGATTCGACGCGAAATCGCCGCGGAAGTAGTGGTGGGAGGACTCTGCCAGTTTGGGGTCGAGGTACTCGAGAATCTTTTTCATGATGGCACTAGTTTATCGAGCCGGGAAGAAATGTTGAGAAGTTTCAGGGCGCCTTTATCTCTCAGCCAAGAATTTTGGGGTAAAGTGATGCTCATCATAACTGTCTGTATTCCCTTTCCAAAAGGACGTTCACGATGAACAACGATCTTTATTCCGCATAAATCATCATCTTTTCGTTTTCACCCAAGGAATAAAGTCGTGCCTTCAAAAAAAATTTCAGAGCAGAACTCTCTTCAAAACGCAGAAGATAACCCCCGTTTTAGTCTCATTCCACCCGGATTTCGCTACCCCAAGTGGCGCTTTATCTTGCCCTTTATCACAGAGACCATATCTGGCACAGCCTTAGTGTTTATGCCAGCGCTGGTCGCTCGCATCATCGAACTTTTCACCATAGGTGATGTGCAGCAAGCCTGGATTGATATCACCGGGTTATGTTTGCTGGTGCTCTTTCTCTCCTTGAACGAAAAGATAGGATGGGGCACCTGCTTTCGCACCATCGTCATGCTCGAACGCGATTGGAAACTGTACGCAGGTTCCCTCGTTCCACGTTCTTCTCAAGCGGGTGACCCCGGCGCCATCGTGGCGGTCATCAACAAAGACACCAGAAATGTTGCAAACACATTGCAACCGCTGAATCAGGCATTCTCATCCTTCGCTATCGCATTTTTTGGAACCATCCAACTCTGGCTACTCAGCCCCTTACTCGCGGTCTCTGGTTTAGGCGGAATGATTCTGACGATTGTACTGCTGACCCGCATCTCCAAAATTCTCGAGCAACGTGCTGAGATTTTCCGCGATAAAATCGGAATCAGCACATCAAAGGCCAGCGATATAGCTACCTCTATTCGTACCATCGTCGGGTTGGGCGCTGGACAAACCATGCTGGGACGCTATCGCACCTCGGCACTTGACGTACGAAAAGCACAGCTCGCCTATGAGAGAGTCCATTCCTGGCAAGGGGCTGCCCGAGTATTCCTCATTGGCTGTACCACCACGGTCACCATTGCTCTCGCCCTCCGGGGACACACGCTGAATGGCGCATGGATAACCAGTATTGATCCTAGTCAGCTGGTGACCGTTTCAGGTGTTCTTGCGATGATGGTGGGTCCCATTTGGGCAGTTGAAATGTTTCTGCTGATTTACCGCGACGCAAAAGTAGCCCACCGCCGCATTGTCGGGTTAGAAAAGCGCTCCGAACCGACGGCATCGTTGGCCTCTCAATCTCACGAACATGCTGGCAGTTCTCAGCCCCTACCAGCGTCCTTCGCTCAGTTGAGATTGAACGCAGAAACGCGACGGGTGGTCTACATTAACCCCCGTTCGGTGGGTCTTACAGCGCAGGAATATGCCGAAACGCTGGTGGAATACTTGCGTGTAAACAGCGACAACCGCGAGGAAATTTTACTCTCCGAGCCCAATCCCATGATATTTGCCGGCACACTCGAAGACCATCTGACGTCGGGCCCACCTGCGTTGACCATCGATGAACGCGAAGAATACTTGAAACTCACCGACTCTTTGGAAATAGCGCACCGCCTCGGTGGCGAAAACCCTACTGACTATTGGTTAGCTGAAATCAGCGCAGAAGGTACAAACCTCTCCGGCGGTCAACGGCAGCGCCTGGCACTTGCTCGCGCCTACGCGCAGAAAAAACCCGTTCTCGTTCTCACCGAGCCGGTTAACTCTGTAGATGAGCCGAGCCAGCAATTCATTTTCAATCAGTTGGAGAAATACGCTGGGAATCCCGGCGTGTTAGAACACCTTCGAGAGGTCTATATCATCTCCACCACGATGGAAGTAGATCGACGAATAGCCCGCGCAAACCAGAGGCAGGGGGAGTAGAACATGGCTAACCTCTTACCTATTGCTCCGGCAAAGATCACCTGGGGAATGCTCTGGAAATCCATGCGCAAATCTCCTGGGCGCGTCGCGCTTATCGCAGCACTTTTTGTACTGAACTCCGTACTTGCCCTGGTCACCCCCTGGCAAATTGGGCATCTCATCGACGACGCTATAGCCAATAATCTGCATTCTTTCCCATGGACGCCGCTTGCCTTGATTTTTGGTGCTGTGGTGCTCTCTACGGTGTCGGCTCGCTGGTGGGTTTATCAGAGCGAAATCGTTGGGACCCGCATTAATCAAGATCTTGGCATTGATCTCATCGAGTCTTCCCTCAACCTCGATGCCCAAACGATTGAGGACGCCGGGGGTGGAGACCTAGTCTCTCGAATCACCGATGATTTAGACTCTGTGCGTCGCGTCATCACTCAGGCGATTCCAGAACTTGTGGCGGTCACCGTATCCATCTTGGTCATCTGCGCCTCAGTTTTTGTCCTCTCGCCGATGCTTGGGCTCATAACCGTACCGATGATAATCGCCCAAGTATTTTCCTTTTCTTATTTTCTTCCGCGCATTGCAGCAATCGTCACCGTTCGCGCCGAGAAAGTATCATCGCTGACCACTACGGTGACTGAAAACGTTCGAGGTGCTCGCACCTCAGCAGAATTGGGCATCGTTAATGCCCGGCAGAACACCATGAATCGAAAGATTCATGAGCAGTACGAGGTTCAAGACGGGCTCATTCGCCTGCGCTCGAACTTTTGGGCTGTAGATTCCTTCATCGCCTACACACCCCTGATGCTTTCACTCATCTGGGGTTCTTACTGTGTACATCGCGGATGGGCAACCTGGGGGATGGTTTCTACGGCGGCGGTGTTGGTCTTCACCATGAGAGTAAATGCCGATATTTTTGGTTATTGGCTGAGTATCGTTCGCGAAATGACGGTTACTATGGGCCGAATCTCCGGCGTCATCGACCTTGCAGAACAGCACCGGCAACAGCGAAATCTCAAAAAGGTAAGGGCGGGAGAATCCGGGCAGTCTAAAAAAACGCCGTGTGATCAAATCCCAGCCGCTGTGAAGATTGAAAATCTTGAATTTGGGTATCGCCCGGGATCCCCGGTGATGCACCAGATAAACCTTGAGATTCCACGAGGTCAATCGGTAGCTTTCATTGGACGCTCGGGATCGGGTAAAACCACTCTGGCTCGTCTGATTTCAGGTTCGTTGACGGCAACTGACGGGAGCGTATCTGTAATGGGGCAAAGAGTTGGGTTAGGAGATTTTCCCACTGCTCCGGATGCGTCCGGGCGTCCTCAATTACTCATTTGCACTCAAGAAGCGCATCTTTTCTTGGGCACGTTAGCTGAGAATATGTCTGTGGCTAATCCACAGGCTACTCAGGAGCAGATGAAACAGGCATTGGATGAAGTCGGAGCCACGTGGTGGCGTGACCTTGAGCAGAGTTTGAATACGGTGGTAGGTATTGGAAATTCCGAGTTGAGCCGTGACCAGATCCAGCAGCTATCCTTGGCGCGCATTGTGGTAGCGAACCCGCACATCGTGATTCTTGATGAATCCACCACCCAACTAGAGTTGGCGGATGCTCAGGATTCTATCCGTGGAATTCTCGCCGGACGGACCGTCATCATCATTAGTCATGATTCGCGCATCGCTTCGCTGGCAGATCGATTTGTCTACCTCGACGACGGACGTATTGTGCGCGATGAAAAGAAAGTTCAGCCTACAGGGGAGGCACAATGAAAGGAAGCAATACACAGCGTCTCACTTGGGATGACCTGCCCCAGCATGTGCAGGGTTGGGTACACGATGTGATGGGCGCATCCGTCATTTCCTCAGCTTCTCAATCCGGAGGATTCAGTCTAGGGACCGCCGATCGTCTGCTTTTTTCTGACGGGCGGCGGGCGTTTCTCAAGGCAGTCAATAGCAAGGAGCAGGAATTTACCGCTAAACTTCATGCCCAAGAAGCGGCGGTGCTTCAGTCGCTTCCCAAGTCTGCACCTGTTGCCGGTTATATTGCCCACCTGAATTGTGATCAGTGGGTAGCCGTACTTATTGAAGATATTGAGGGTCGGCACCCTCGCCTCACAGGGGAGACCTCTGAGATAGCCGCAATCTTTTCTGCCCTCGATGAGATAGCCGAACTAGATGTCTCACCTGCCCTTCAACTTGAAACGACAGCCGAATCTGTTGCTCATGAAATTGATGCTTGGGATACGTTAGCTCACCAGAAATTTTCTGCGCAAAACTATGCTCATCTTGAAAATCACCCTGCCTACCCCGAATTCTTAGCTCTGATTCCAGAGCTCAATTGCCGAGCAGCAGATTATGCAGTCTACGTGGATAGATATTTGCGCCCGTATTTAGAAGGAAACTCTTACAACCACACAGATATCCGGGCAGACAATATTTTGCTAACCCCTGAAAATCAAGCAATTATCGTGGACTGGCCCTGGACATGCATCGGGCATCCCGCAGCCGACTCAGCGGCGCTCGTCGTCGATGTACTGACGCAAAATCCTCACCGAAAAATAAAGGACATGGTGAAGCTCTCACATACACTGCAACAGGCGCCGGCGAACTACCTCGAAGCAAACATAGTGTACGCAGCAGGATTCTATACATGGGCAGCGCAATTCCCACCCAATCAGAACACCCTGAGTACTCTGCCCGGTATTCGATTCTCAAGGGCATTAGCGCTGAATCAATGGGTTCTGCACAATATCTAATACTGGTGCCCGAGGTAACTCCTACGACTCATTCATCAAAATTCACCTTCACAATGTTTCTCCAGGTTCGATAAAAGAGACAGAGACCACTACCATGAGAAGAGGAATTACTAAATGAACAAAGGAGTTACTTTGAGTAAGCCATTCCCCTCCGATCTGGAAATCGCTCAGAAAGCAGAGATGGATCCGATCGTTGAGATTGCAGAAAAGACCGGCATTAGCGAAGATCGCCTAGAGCCTTATGGCAAATACGTAGCCAAGGTTTTGCTGGATGAAACTACCAACGCTGAAAACGCCAAGAAAAAGGGCGCAAAGTACATCGTAGTTACCGCGGTAACTCCCACTCCTTTGGGCGAAGGCAAGACCGCTACCTCTGTTTCTCTCGCACAGGGTATGCACAAGATTGGCAAGAACGCTACCTTGACCCTACGCGAACCCGCTTTGGGTCCCGTATTCGGTGTGAAGGGCGGCGCAGCAGGCGGCGGCTACTCCCAGATTGTTCCCATGGAGAAGCTCAACCTTCACCTCACCGGCGACTTCCACGCCATCACCAGTGCACACAACCTCCTTGCAGCGCTGATTGATAACCACCTGCACCACGGTAACGAACTAAACATCGATACCCGCAACATTTCATGGCGCCGCGTCATGGATATGAACGACCGCTCCCTGCGTAACATCATCGTAGGTTTGGGCGAACGCATGGATGGCGTACCCCGCGAAACCGGTTTCGACATCACCCCAGCATCCGAGGTCATGGTCATCGTTTCACTGTCCTCCAGCTTCGAAGACCTGCGCAACCGCCTGGCACGCATCGTCATCGGCTACAACATGAACGGCGACCCCGTAACCGCTAAGGACCTTGGCGCAGACGGCGCAATGGCAATCCTGCTTCAGGACGCCATCAACCCCAACCTGCTCCAGACCCTTGAGCACACCCCTGCCCTGATTCACGCTGGCCCCTTCGGCAACATCGCAACCGGTAACTCCTCGGTTGTAGCTGACTACGTTGGTTTGGAACACTCCGACTATGTGATTACCGAAGCAGGCTTCGGCGCAGACATGGGCGCAGAGCGCTTCTTCAACGTCAAGTGCCGCAAGTCCGGTCTGAAGCCTAACGCTGCAGTTCTGGTTGTCACCGTACGTGCGCTGAAGTCTCACTCCGGCCTCTACAAAATCACCCCCGGCAAGCCCCTTCCAGAAGACATGCTCAAGGAATCACCTTCAGACGTTAAGGCAGGCGCAGCTAACCTCCAGAAGCACATCGAAATCGTTCGTAGCTTCGGTGTTCAGCCGGTTGTTGCTATCAACGCATTCCCCACCGACTTCGACTCAGAACACGACGCCATCCGCGAAATCGCAGAGGAAGCTGGCGCTCGCGTCGCTATCCACCGCGGTGTTGCAGAAGGTGGCGCAGGTGTCACCGAGCTTGCTGAAGCTGTTGTCGAAGCATGTGACGACAAGAGCGACTTGGTCTACACCTACGAAGACTCTGACTCACTGGAAACCAAGATTGAGAAGGTTGCAACCAAGGTTTACGGTGCTGACGGCATCGAGGTTGCTCCCGCAGCGAAGAAGCAGCTCAAGCGCTTCGAAGAGCTCGGCTTTGGCGATCTCCCCGTAGTTATTGCAAAGACCCACCTCTCCATCTCATCCGATCCTTCACTCAAGGGTGCACCCACCGGCTGGACTCTTCCTGTTCGTGAAGTACGTTTGGCTGCTGGCGCAGGATACGTTTACGCCATCTGCGGCACCATGCGTACCATGCCCGGTTTGGCAAAGACCCCTGCAGCAGGTCAGATGGGCTTCGACGAGAACGGCAACATGTACGGTCTCTCCTAAGCCTTTTACGCAACTGAAAAAGGTTCACAAAGATAGAAATAAGGGCTCCCGCTCATTTGAGCGGAAGCCCTTATTTTCTCCGTTTATCTGTGAAGAACTAAAGCGTTTTACCAGCCGCGTTCTTCCCATTCTTCAAGGTTCCCGCGGTCAACACCCAACGTAGTGGCATTACCATGCCCCGGGAGCACAACTGTCGAATCATCGAAACGGTCGAAGATCTTGGTTTTTACATCGTGAAGCAGGCTCTGAAAATCTTCGGGAGAGTTAGTCTTGCCGACGCCGCCAGGAAACAACGAATCACCGGTGAAAATAACGGTGGGGTAAGCTTCGTCTTCATCATCCAAAACAAAGGCAATAGAACCCGGAGTATGTCCAGTCAAATGGATGGTCTGAAGAATCCAGGAATCATAGGTCAGCTCTTCATCTCCGAGTAGGGTACGCTCCACCTCAACTTTCTCCTGCTCAGCAATAGCTCCGGCGTCCATCTGACCCGCCACAGTAGTCGCCGAGTAATGAGAAGAAACATCTTTGAGCGCACGAATATGATCCCAATGCCCGTGGGTTGTCAAAACATCTTTCAACGATGTGGAATGTGTATTAGGAGCATCTTCTTCTGCCGCAGCTCGAACAAACTCCTTAATCTGCTCAAACTGATCTGCGGCGTCAATCAAAACTTGCTCGCCACTCTGCTTAGAGGTCAAAAGATAAACATTATTATCCATATCAGACACAGAAATGGAACGAATCGTATAGCGGGGATGGTCAACAATCAGGTTTCCTGCGGGAGTATTCATAGCTCAATGATAATTGTGCAGATAAACAAACTCCAGAGCACACTAGTACTGCCGACGAGCTGAGAGAACAAATAAGCCAACAGCCGAAAAAACCAACTCAACTGGGCCACTATTTCGTACTAGAATATATCTTCGAAGTGAGCTGTTTGCTCAAGACACTGATTCCCCACAGTCAAAGGACCATGATGGCTAAAGCTCCTGCTCAAACCGGCGTACAGGACCTCACTCACATTCACGTACAAGGCGCTCGCGAGAATAATTTGAAGAATGTGGACCTCACAATTCCTCGTAACGCTATGGTGGTTTTCACCGGACTTTCGGGTTCAGGCAAATCATCTTTGGCTTTTGACACCATTTTTGCTGAAGGACAGCGTCGATACGTTGAGTCGCTCTCATCCTATGCCCGCATGTTTTTGGGGCAGGTAGATAAGCCCGACGTCGACTTCATCGAAGGTCTATCCCCGGCTGTTTCCATCGATCAGAAGTCCACCTCTAAGAACCCTCGTTCTACCGTGGGTACTATTACCGAGATTTACGACTACATGCGCCTGCTATGGTCGCGCATTGGTCGCCCGCACTGTCCTGAATGCGGTGAGGAAATTACGCAGCAAACTCCCCAGCAGATTGTCGATCAGCTCATGAGTTTGCCTGAGCGCACCAAACTGCAGGTGCTCGCTCCCGTTATATCCGCGCGTAAGGGCGAATTCGTTGATCTGTTTAAAGATCTTGCGTTACAGGGATATTCGCGTGCGCGCGTAGATGGCGAAACCATTCAGCTCTCCGAACCGCCTAGGCTTGAAAAGCAGTATAAGCACACCATCGAGGTGGTAGTAGATCGCCTGGTCATCAAAGAATCTGTACATCAGCGCCTCACCGACTCCATCGAAACCGCTCTGAAACTTGCAGACGGTCGCGTCATGGTGGATTTAGTGGATGAACCTGCAGATTCACCCGAACGCGTTCGGACGTTCAGCGAAAATCTTTCCTGCCCCAATAACCACCCGTTGCAGATTGATGAGATTGAGCCGCGCGCTTTCTCTTTCAACTCACCTTTTGGCGCCTGTTCGGCGTGTGACGGCATAGGCTCCAAGTTGCAGGTCGATGAAGAACTCGTTATTCCTAACGCAGATTTGACACTGGGTGAAGGCGCTATCGCTCCCTGGTCGCAGGGTAAAGCCACTACCGAATACTGGCTACGCCTGCTTAAAGGCTTGGGTAAAGAGGTAGGGTTTGACCTCAACACCCCGTGGAAAGACCTCCCCGCGAGAGCGAAGAAAGCCGTACTCAACGGCAAAGACTTCAAAGTGACGGTTTCTTACAAGAACCGTTTCGGCCGCGAACGCCGCTACACTTCGGGCTTTGAAGGCGTCTACGCCTACATCAAGCGCAAACACGAGGAAACCGAGTCTGACTGGTCGAAGGACCGTTACGAGCAGTACATGCGCAATGTCGCCTGTGAAGCCTGTAATGGCGCTCGTCTCAACCCCACCATTTTGGCTGTGCTAGTGGGTGGAAAATCGATTGCAGACGTTACAGGTATGCCCATGCGCGAGTCCCTCACCTTCATGCGCAAACTCGAACTCAACGATCGTGAAGCAAAGATCGCTGAACTCGTACTGCGCGAAATTGATGCCCGTCTGCAGTTCCTGCTCGACGTCGGACTAGACTACCTCACACTTTCCCGCCCCGCAGCCACACTCTCAGGTGGTGAGGCGCAGCGCATCCGCCTGGCAACACAGATTGGTTCCGGACTGACCGGTGTTCTCTACGTATTAGATGAGCCTTCCATCGGTCTCCACCAGCGCGATAACCGCCGTCTGATTGAAACTCTCGTCAAACTGCGCAACATGGGCAATACCCTCATCGTGGTCGAACACGATGAAGACACTATGAAGGAATCCGACTGGATTGTGGATGTGGGACCCGGCGCGGGGGAGCACGGCGGGGAAATCGTGCACTCGGGAACCTACCAGGAGCTCTTGAAGAATAAGGATTCGCTCACAGGCGCCTATGTTTCTGGCAAGAAATCTATCGAAGTCCCTGAAAAGCGCAGACCCGTCGATAAGAAGCGCATGATTAAGGTGGTCGGTGCTCGCGAGAACAATCTGCAAAATATCAGTGTAAAATTCCCGCTGGGCGTGCTGACTGCTGTTACCGGTGTTTCTGGTTCCGGCAAATCGACGCTCGTCAACGAAATTCTTTATACGGCGCTGGCGAGCAAGCTCAACGGCGCTAAAAAGGTGCCCGGCCGTCATAAGTCCATCGAAGGAGTTGATCAGCTGGATAAGATTATCCATGTTGATCAGTCACCAATTGGTCGCACTCCGCGGTCAAACCCAGCGACCTATACCGGTGTTTTCGACCATATCCGCAAACTCTTTGCCGAGACTAACGAGGCGAAAATACGCGGCTATCAGCCGGGTCGTTTCAGCTTTAACGTCAAGGGTGGGCGTTGCGAGGCATGCCACGGTGATGGCACGTTGAAGATTGAGATGAACTTCCTCCCTGACGTCTTCGTGCCTTGCGAAGTGTGCCATGGGGCGCGCTATAATCGCGAAACCCTTGAGGTTAAGTACAAGGGTAAGAATATTGCTGAGGTACTTCAGATGCCGGTGGAGGAGGCTGCAGAATTCTTTGCCGCTTTCTCACCGATTGCCCGCCACCTTAATACGCTGGTGGACGTGGGGCTGGGTTATATCCGTTTGGGGCAGCCGGGTACAACGCTCTCAGGCGGCGAAGCCCAGCGTGTAAAACTGGCGTCTGAGCTGCAGAAACGCTCCAATGGACGCTCTATTTATGTGCTGGATGAGCCGACGACCGGTTTGCATTTCGAAGATATCCGCAAACTGCTGAAGGTTCTTCAAGGTCTGGTGGAAAAGGGCAATACAGTTATCACTATCGAGCACAATTTGGATGTCATCAAGAGTGCAGACTGGCTCATCGACATGGGGCCTGAGGGCGGCGACGGTGGCGGTCAGGTGATTGCTGAGGGGACACCTGAGGAACTTGCAAAAGTCGAAGAATCCCACACCGGTTACTTCTTGAAGGAAATCTTCGCAGAACACGCGCATGCTGGAAAATAGACCTCTTATTTTGTGGGATTTAGATGGAACTATTCTCGATGCGAGTCTAGGGATATTGCCTGCGCTGGAAGAGGCTTTTCAAAACAGGGGTTTTGCAGTTCCAGAAGCTCCTGTGCTGCGGCGTTTCATAGGGCCACAGATCTTGGAT
Source organism: Rothia amarae (assembly GCF_042677725.1). Classification (NCBI taxonomy): domain Bacteria; kingdom Bacillati; phylum Actinomycetota; class Actinomycetes; order Micrococcales; family Micrococcaceae; genus Rothia; species Rothia amarae. The sequence continues at coordinate 60,450 of NZ_JBHUCN010000005.1, read as the reverse complement.
TCCCTGGCATTGTACACAGATATTCCGGTGGAGTACCATCACGAAATTCTCGGTGAATTTAAGATGGTTACTTATCCACGGCATTATAAGAATGCTCAGCTCTACCCTGGAATGCTGGAGCTGCACACCGAGTTGCAAGAGCTAGGCGCATTGCAGGGAATAGCGAGCCAGAAACCTGAGCATTTAGTGATTGATGTACTGAAAAGTTACGGACTGGAACATCTCTTTGACGTCGTGTCAGGTTCTGCCGATGATTTTGGGCAAATCAATAGCCATTTACCCCGCGACAAGCCTGGGATACTTCGCCGCGCACTCTCGATGGCGACTTCAAAGGCAGATGTTTCGTCGTCAGTTATGGTTGGTGATAGAGCGTTTGACGCTGAAGCAGCCGTTTCAGCAAGTATTCCTTTTATTGGGGTGAATTGGGGTTATGCTAGCGAAGGTGAACTAGAGCAGTTCAAGTGTCCTGTGGCCGCTGACGTACAAGAGCTGAGAACTTTACTCCTTACGTTCATCCAGGACATTTGTTCACCCAGCGTTTCCGGCTAGCGCAGAACCAATACAATCCAAGGAATTCTTCGTGCAGACCTACAAGTTGATTCAACAAGCTATCACCGCTGTCTCCAAAGGGATATGCCGAACGAGGGTAACTGGACTTGAACACTTTCCGGTAGAAGGTCCGGTCATCGTTGCCTCAAATCACTTGGCTTTCTTAGACTCGGTCATTATCTCTGCTTTGATGCCTCGCCGCGTGGCTTTTTTCGCGAAGGCCGAATACGTTAATTCCCCCGGCTTTAAAGGCAAAGCCATGAAGAAAATCTTTGAGGCGATCGACATCATCCCGGTGAATCGTTCAGATCGCTCAGAGTCCGTCAAAGCATTAGACCAGGCAGTGGAAGTGCTCAACGAAGATAGAGTCTTTGGCATTTATCCTGAGGGTACTCGGTCGTTGGATGGATACCTCTACAAGGGCAAGATTGGGGTGGCATGGTTGGCTCATATGACCGGCGCGCCCGTCGTGCCTATCGGTCTCATCGGCACCGAAAAGCTGCAAAAGCAGGGTTCCAACATGGTGTACCCCCATCGTTTTACGGTGCGGGTGGGCGAGCCAATGTACTTTGAAAAAACCGGTGCGAAAATGACCGGCAAACAGCGCCGTGAAACCACCGATCAGATTATGACTGCCATTGCGCATCTGTCGGGTCAAGCACAAAAAAATGAATACAACATCTCACCATCAGCAGCACGCGATGGCGGAGATTCATAATAACTGAAGCATCTGAGAAGAAAGAGCACTTTTCTTGGCTAAACCTGAAACTTACCGTCCTGCCCCGGGGGAAATTCCTACTGTTCCTGGCGTCTACCGATTCCGTGACGAATTTGGCAGGGTTATTTATGTGGGTAAAGCTAAGAACCTGCGTAACAGGCTGAACTCATATTTTCAGAATGTCCATGCTCTTTCTCCCAAGACCTACGCAATGGTGCACACCGGCGCCTCGGTGGAATGGACAGTGGTCTCCAGCGAGCTGGAATCTTTACAGCTCGAATACACCTGGATCAAGGAATATAAGCCACGATTCAATATCGCCTTTCGCGACGATAAGTCATATCCCTACCTTGCAGTCACCCTCAAGGACCGTTATCCCCGTGCCCAGGTGATGCGTGGTGAGAAAAAGAAGGGTGTCCGTTACTTTGGCCCCTACTCACAGGCATGGGCTATCCGCGAGACACTGGATGCCCTTTTGCGCGTTTTCCCGGTACGCACATGCTCGACAGGGGTCTTTAATCGGGCAGAGAAATCTGGGCGACCCTGCTTGCTGGGCTACATCGATAAGTGCTCAGCACCGTGCGTCGGCAACATTTCGACCGAAGACCACAGAGAGCTGGCTGAGAATTTATGTCGGTTTATGGGGGGTGGCGCAGAAAAATTTATCGCCGAACTCAACGAACAGATGAAGGCAGCTGCCGCAGACTTTGATTTTGAAAAAGCAGCCATTTTACGGGATGACATTGCAGCGCTCACCAAAGCATTTGAGCGTAACGCGGTAGTTCTCTCGGATGCAGTCAACGCCGACTTGTTTGGGTTCGCTGAGGACGATTTAGAAATCGCCATTCAGGTTTTCTTTGTGCGTGAGGGGCGAATTCGCGGGCAACGTGGCTGGATTGTAGAAAAATCTGAGGGAACCGACGACGCCGCCATGGTAGAACGGTTGATTATGGAGGTCTACGGCGAAACGGCTGCTCAAGCCAGTGCCGGAAGTACCGCCCGTGAAATTGAACAAAACCAGCACGATATTCCTAAGCAAATCATCGTTCCTACTCTTCCCTCAAATCAAGAAAAGTTGGAAGAATGGCTGTCCGGCGTCCGCGGGGCGAAATGCGAAATTGTGGTGTCCCAGCGCGGAGAAAAGCATGAGTTGATGAAGACTGTGGAAGAAAACGCCAAGCAGTCCCTTACGCTTCACAAGTCCCGGCGCGCGGGGGATTTGACCACGCGCTCTGCCTCTTTGGTGGAATTGCAAGAGGCACTAGAAATAGAAGAGCCGTTATTACGCATTGAGTGCTACGACATCTCCCATGTGCAAGGTACCAACGTGGTTGCTTCGATGGTTGTTTTTGAGGACGGGCTGCCTAAGAAGAGCGACTATCGAAAGTTCTCGATTACCGGTGAAGCAGCTCGGGACGATACCGCCAGCATGTACGACGTTATTCATCGCCGTTTCAGACGCTTCTTACAAGATCAAAAAAATAGGGCGGGGCACCCTGCACATTCGGGGGAGATTTCTGGTGAACAAGCAGTAGAAAAAGAACCGCAAAAGTTCGCATATCCACCGAATTTGGTGGTGGTTGATGGCGGTAAGCCCCAGGTGAATGCAGCGCAACAAGCCCTTGACGATTTAGGAATTCATGATGTTCATGTGGCCGGTATTGCTAAGCGGCTGGAAGAATTATGGCTAGCAGATGATGACTTCCCGGTGATTATGCCGCGTTCATCAGATGCCCTCTTCTTAATTCAGCGAATCCGCGATGAGGCGCACCGCTTTGCAATTACCTTCCATCGCACTAAGCGTGGTAAGGCGATGGTTAAGTCTGCGCTAGACGGCGTCGATGGACTTGGGCCTGCCAAGCGGGAAGCGCTCATTAAACACTTTGGTTCGCTCAAACAGCTTGCGCAAGCAACTTCCGAGCAGCTTCAAGAAGTGAAGGGAGTTGGGCCTTCCATGGCAGATAAGATTTTGGAGCACTTTGACGCGCAAACGGATCCTACTGCTGGAACGCTTGAGCTGGATGGGACGGGTGAGACAAGTGAAATACCCGAAGGTGGTTTCAACCCTGTCACCGGTGAATTACTGGAATCGTAGGTAACAGCGTTTTTCGCTTCCTGGGTATTTTAATGGCGCAAAAAATTATTGCAGACTACCCTAGAATTAGTTGAGTTTTTAAAGGGGAGGGAGTATTTCACGATGCCTGAGGAGCAAAGCCTGCAGACCGATTTTCGCAAGCGACCTGAAATATTGGTGATTACCGGTATTTCGGGGGCGGGGCGTAGTACCGCCGCGAACACCTTAGAAGATGAGGGGTGGTACGTCGTCGATAACATTCCACCTCAGATGCTTGAGGCTTTAGCGGATCTGGTTACTCGTGCACCGGATTCTATGCCCAAGCTGGCTGTTGGTATTGATATTCGGTCCCGCGCCCTGTTCAATGACTTGCCCGCGGCAATTGATACTTTGCGTAAATCTGATGTTGAGTTCTCCATGCTTTTCATGGATGCAAAAGATAAAGATATTATCGCCCGTTATGAAGCACAGCGCCGTCCGCATCCTCTGCAGGGCGAGGGTCGCGTTTTGGATGGTATTGTGCGTGAGCGCAAACTGTTTTCAGAGCTTAAAGAAGCAGCTGACTCGGTGATTGATACTTCGGATATGAACGTGCATCAATTGGCCAAAACTATCCGGGAAATGTACTCGCAAAAGGGCCCCAAGCTCCTCAACCTCACTCTCATGAGTTTTGGATTCAAATATGGCGCACCTTCGGATGCCAACATGATGGTAGATATGCGTTTTATCCCTAATCCTCACTGGGTTCCCGAACTCCGTGCTCTGACTGGCAAGGATGCCGGTGTACGGGATTTCGTCTTCCAGAATCCGGGTACTTTGGAGTTTGTGGAGAACTATTTGCAGGCTCTCAGGCCCGTTATCACTGGGTACCGGCATGAGGGTAAGCACTATGCAACTATTGCTATTGGGTGCACCGGTGGTAAACATCGTTCGGTGGCTGTGACCGAAGAGCTCGCTCGGCGTCTGAGCGAAAATCCCGAGGTCCACGTGAACATTCAGCACCGTGATATCGGTAGGGAATAAGGAAAGAGTATGAATATTTCTCCTTCAAGTCCTGAACCCGGTGACATCGTGCGCACCCCTGAATTTGAAGTTCCAGCGCATCTCACACCGCGCGTCTGTGCTTTGGGCGGTGGGCATGGGCTGTATGGTTCTTTGTCCGCTCTGAAACACGTCACTACAGATTTGACGGCAGTGGTTACGGTTGCGGACGACGGCGGCTCATCTGGTCGGCTCCGCCAAGAATTCGGGGTGGTTCCTCCGGGAGATTTGCGCATGGCGCTCTCTGCTTTGTGCGACGATTCTAATTGGGGCAGAACATGGCGAGATGTCATGCAGCACCGGTTTACTTCAGATGCCCCAGATGCCGAAGGCGCTCTGAATCAACATGCCCTGGGGAATCTCTTGATTGTGACTCTGTGGCAATTGCTGGGAAACACCGTGGCTGGTCTTGATTGGGCGGGGGCTCTTTTGCATGCGCGCGGTCGAGTGCTCCCCATGTCTTGCACCCCGTTGGTCATTGAGGCGCAGAGTCGTACGCTCAATGCTCAAGGCGTTGAGACACGTGAACATATTGTCGGGCAGGTGAATGTTGCTCAAGCAACGGAAGTTTCTCATGTGACCCTTACTCCTGCGGACGCGGAAGCATGCCCGGAAGCAGTTCAGTCCATTCTGGATGCCGATTGGGTGATTTTGGGACCAGGCTCGTGGTATACCTCGGTTTTACCTCATTTGTTGTTGCCCGGTATCCGGGAGGCTCTGCTAAAGACTTCTGCCCAAATCTGTTTGGTCATGAATCTGGAGTTGGAAGACAAAGAAACAATGGGTCTTTCTGCTGCTGAGCATCTACAAATTTTGCGAAACTACGCTCCTGAATTTAGGCTTAACGCGGTCATTGCCGACAGCGATGGCATGGGCGAGCCCACCGAGCTTGAAGAAATCGCAGCTCAAATGGGCGCAGAAGTTTCGTGGGTTTCCGTGAGAAGCTCTCAGGATCGGAATGTTCATGATGCGCTGAGATTGGGAGCGGCGTACCAAGATCTATTTAGACGGCATATTTAAATAACGCACCTAGTCAACTCCCTGTACACTCGCTATAGCAACAAAAATGCTGTGTACTTTCGGCACGGCTTGGTAATTGGAGGCACTTCCGTATGGCCCTGACGGCTTCGGTTAAAGAAGAATTGGCTCGCTTTGAGACGACGAAATCGTCGGTTCGCAAAGCGGAGGTTTCCACGATTCTGCGTTTTACCAGTGGTCTGCACTTGGTATCGGGTCGTATTGTAATCGAATCTGAGGTGGATATAGAAGCCACCGCTCTACGCCTGCAATACAACATCGCTGAATTGTATGGACATGAATCCGAGATAACTTCTGTCTCTGGCGGCGGTCTGCGCCGCGGTGGTCGCTATATTTTGCGGGTTAATAATGGGGGAGAGGCATTAGCTCGGCAGACAGGACTGTTGGACGGACGGGGTCGCCCGGTTCGGGGACTACCTCCTGCAGTGGTCAATGGTTCGGTAGCTGATTCGGAGGCGGTCATGCGCGGTGCATTCTTAGCGCACGGTTCGCTCACCGAACCGGGGCGTTCTTCTGCGCTTGAATTTACGTGCCCCGGTTCAGAAGCTGCTCTTGCCTTGGTGGGTGCGGCTCGACGTCTGGATGTCATCGCAAAGGCGCGCGAAGTGCGCGGCGTAGACCGAGTGGTTGTACGAGATGGCGAAACCATTAGCGCACTTCTGGAACGAATGGGCGCTACCGAAACTCTGAATAATTGGCAGGAGAAGCGTGCTCGTAAAGAAGTGAGAGCGACTGCGAACCGCCTCGCAAATTTTGATGATGCCAACCTGCGCCGGTCTGCGCAGGCGGCAGTGGCTGCGGGCGCGCGAGTCGAAAGAGCACTTGAAATTTTGGGAGATCGGGTACCTGAGCATCTTCGGTATGCTGGACAACTGAGGGTTGCACATAAACAGGCCTCGCTGGATGAGTTGGGTCGTTTGGCTGATCCGCCGATGACGAAGGACGCTATTGCTGGGCGGATTCGCAGACTTTTGGCTATGGCGGACAAACGAGCGCAAGAAAACGGTTTACCCGGTACATCTAACGGGTCGGATTTTTACCTATAAGATTGCCTTCAAATAAGGGATGAGCAAAAAAGCTCATCCCTTATTGCTTTTAAGGGGCAAACGCAGATTGTGCACATGCAACCCCGCAAAACAACTCAAAACAACGTGATTTATCAACAATTAAGGACTTTTTAGGCATTTTGAATATGTATTTACCAATAAAAAACACAAATTCACACCCAAACTCACATAAACAGTGTAAAATTATGGATGAAAGAGAAGAGGAGAACATTCTCCTGAAGGAGCATTTCTTCGTTTCTCTTATAACAGTTCACTGATACTAAGGAGATTGATAACAGTGACTACTCGCGTAGCTATTAATGGTTTTGGACGCATCGGTCGTAACTTCCTTCGCGCAGCAAAGGAACACGGCGAAGGTTTTGAGATTGTTGCTATCAACGACCTCACCGATGTTAAGACTCTTGCTCACCTGCTGAAGTATGACTCCATCATGGGTCGCTTTAACGGTGAAGTAGAGGTTACTGAAAACGGTATCTCCGTAGACGGCAAGGAAATCAAGGTTCTGGCTGAGCGTAACCCCGCTGACCTACCCTGGAAGGACCTTGGGGTTGACATCGTTCTCGAATCCACCGGTTTCTTCACCGATGGTGAGAAGGCAAAGGCTCACATCGAAGCTGGCGCTAAGAAGGTTATCCTTTCTGCACCCGGCAAGAACATTGACGGCACCTTCGTCATGGGCGTCAACGATTCTGACTACGATTCAGAGTCAATGCACATCGTTTCTAACGCTTCTTGCACTACCAACTGCCTGGCTCCCATGGCAAAGGTTCTGAACGACAAGTTCGGTATCAAGAAGGGGCTCATGACCACCATCCACGCTTACACCGCTGATCAGCGTTTGCAGGATGCTCCTCACTCAGATCTTCGCCGCGCACGCGCAGCAGCTCTTAACATGGTTCCCACCTCAACCGGCGCAGCAGCTGCTGTCGGCTTGGTTCTTCCTGAACTCAAGGGTAAGCTAGACGGCTTCGCTGTTCGCGTTCCCACCCCCACCGGATCCATCACCGACCTCACTTTCGAGACCGAGAAGGATGTCACCGCTGAGGAAATCAACGCTGCAATGAAGGAAGCCGCTGAAGGTGACTTCAAGGGAATCATCAAGTACAACGAAGACCCCATCGTGTCTAAGGACATCGAAGGTGAAGCTATCTCCACCGTATTCGACGCTCCTCTGACCAAGGTTATTGGTAACCAGGTCAAGGTTATCGCTTGGTACGACAACGAATATGGCTACACTTCACGTCTTGTAATGTTCACCAACAAGGTTGTTTCAGCACTCTAATCTCTTAGAGTTGTTCTGTAAGCACTCATAGCTCATCAATATTGGAGTTGAACACCATGGCAAAATCTGTTGAAGATCTTCTTGCTGAGGGTGTATCTGGTCGTCACGTTCTGGTCCGCTCGGACTTGAACGTGCCTCTGGATGGCACCACCGTTACCGATGATGGCCGCGTCAAGGCATCACTTCCGGTTCTTACTAAGCTCGCTCAGGCTGGCGCTAAGGTGATCGTTATGGCTCACCTCGGTCGCCCCAAGGGCAAGGTTGATCCTCAGTTCAGCATTGCTCCTGCGGCTACCCGCCTGTCAGAACTTGCTGATTTCAGCGTCATCATTGCTGAAGATGTAGTAGGTCAGGACGCTCAGTCCAAGGCTGAATCATTGCAGGACGGCGAAGTTCTCGTGCTAGAGAACGTTCGTTTCGATGCGCGCGAAACTTCTAAGGACGACGCTGAGCGCGGAGAATTCGCAGATGAGTTAGTAAAGCTCACCGGTGAAAACGGTGCTTATGTTGATGATGCTTTTGGTGCTGTGCACCGCAAACACGCATCGGTGTACGATGTCGCCAAGCGTTTGCCGTCTTACCTGGGCGACCTGGTCAAGACCGAAGTTGATGTCTTGGCGAAGACACTGAACAATCCTGAGCGTCCGTTCGTGGTAATCATGGGTGGCGCTAAGGTGTCGGATAAGCTTGCGGTCATCGACAACTTGATTGGTAAAGCTGACACCATCCTGATTGGCGGCGGTATGGGTTACACCTTCGCTGCTGCGCAGGGTTACAAGGTAGGTAAGTCGATTCTTGAATCGGATCAGATTTCTACTGTGAAGCGTTACATTGAAGAAGCGCAATCAAAGGGCACCGAACTGGTGACTGCAGTTGATGTTGTTTGCGGCGATGACTTCTCCAATGATGCCAAGTTCGAAACCCGTCCCATTGACGATATGGAAGGTGGAGAGCTGGGCGCAGACGCTGACGGCCTGGATATTGGTCCTGAGACTCGTAAGCTCTTTGCAGAGAAAATTAAGTCTGCAAAGACTATCTTCTGGAATGGTCCTGTAGGCGTAGCGGAGTTTGAAAACACTGCTCAAGGTACCAAGGCAGTCGCTGAAGCTATCGTGCATTCAGATGCTTTCTCCATCATTGGTGGAGGCGATTCAGCAGCCGCTGTTCGCAAGCTTGGTTACACCGACGATCAGTTTGGTCATATCTCAACCGGCGGCGGTGCTTCCCTCGAATACATTGAGGGTAAGACCCTTCCTGGTTTGGACGCATTAGGAGCCTAAAGCTCTTGAATATGGCGGGTTGCCCTGGAGGGCGACCCGCCATATCACTATGAAGGCTTAGCAGTTTTTATACAATGGAGTAAAGAACACTACGGCGAGAGCCGAGATAAGGAAAACAACATGTCACGTACTCCCTTTATTGCTGGCAACTGGAAGATGAACCTTGATCACGCTCAGGCAGTGACCTTGGTACAGAAACTGGCTTGGACTTTGGACGACACCAACTTTGACTTTGACAAGGCAGAAGTTGTGGTCTTCCCTCCTTTTACTGACATTCGCTCGGTACAGACTCTCGTCGAGGGCGATAAGCTCAAACTTGCTTACGGCGGACAGGATCTCTCCGATCAGGACTCCGGTGCTTACACCGGCGATATCTCCGGTGAATTCCTGAAAAAATTGGGTGCCAAGTACGTTTTGGTAGGTCACTCTGAGCGCCGGACCATTCATGGTGAGTCCGATGCTGTATGTGCAGCGAAGGTACAGGCAGCTTACCGCAATGACCTCGTTCCTGTTTTGTGCGTGGGCGAAGGTCTGGAAACCCGTGAAGAGAACAAGCACGTAGAGTTCACTCTTGAGCAGCTTCGCGGTTCTTTGGACGGTCTTTCAGCCGAGCAGGCTGAGACTCTCGTGGTAGCTTACGAGCCTGTTTGGGCGATTGGTACCGGCAAAGTAGCAACTTCAGCAGATGCTCAGGAAATGTCTGCAGCTATCCGTGCTGAAATTGAAAAGCTTTACTCAGCTGATGTAGCCGAAAAGGTTCGCATTCTCTACGGTGGTTCGGTTAAGGCTGCATCCGCTCCTGAAATTATGGGCGAGAACGACGTCGACGGCGTACTCGTTGGCGGAGCTTCTTTGGACGCTTCTGAATTCGCTAACATTGCGCGTTTCGACGCATAAGTAAAGTCGCTTAATATAAGGGTCGGTGAATAACGCTCTGGCTTGTTCACCGACCTCTTCTGCAGGTATTGTTTGAGTTTCAATAGTGCCCATCGACTGCATTTGCTTTCAATCTGGCGTATAGTTTTATCTGCCCTGACTACTTAAGAGTAGGAGCGGGCAATCGTTTACTACTTGTGAAAGGCTCTCGTGGAGATTCTCAAAGTCACTCTGATGGTGATTATCGCTATTTCGAGCGTTATTACCGTTCTTTTGGTTCTACTCAACCGCGGTAAGGGTGGCGGTCTTTCAGATATGTTCGGTGGCGGCATGACCACTTCCTTGAACTCTTCAGGATCCGCCTCAAAGAACCTGGTTCGGTTGACGGTAACGGTAATCCTGATTTGGGTTATTTCGATTATTGCTTACGGTCTTATGCTTCGGTTTGAGACGGCATTGGTTTAATATCTCTTAGTTTTAATAAAAAGTGGCTCCCACCAAACGGTGGGAGCCACTTTTGACTGCAACCTCAGGTCTTTATCTAGCTTCTGCTGAGAACTTTAGATTGCCCTGTGCTGCAGCATCCGCCCAAATAATTGTTTTCTCAAGTCCTCTAGCTCCGGCGGCGGGAGTTTCGGTGAGGATATCTGCTGAGAGCTCTTCGTCCTTGACTGATGAAGCTTGCATGACACGCGTCAATGGGGCGTTCTTGTCTTCTCCCGATACCATGAACCAAATCTGCTGGGAATTGCAGATAACGGGTCGAGTCAGCGTTACTCGATGGGGTGGGGGTTTGGGTGAATCATGAACCGCTAGGGTGATTGCCTTTTCTTCATGAATCTCTGGGCGATGGGGAAAGAGCGATGCGATGTGTCCGTCAGGGCCCATACCCAACAAAGAAAGACCAAACGTAGGGTATTCTGCGCCCGTAGGAGCAAATTTCTTCAGTTCCTGCCGGTAAGCTTCTGCAGCTTTTTCTGCAGTGTCGAACTGGTCAGATGCGCCTATCACATGCAGATTTTCCGCGGGAATATCCAGTGATGCGAGGAGCGCATCAGCAGCCTGCTGGGAATTTCGGTCTTCGTGACCGGTGGGTACAAACCGCTCGTCGGACCACCAGAAGTGTACGCGGGACCAATCGATATCTTTGAGTGCACGCAATTCACCCGCTGTTTCCAGGATCTTGGAACCCATAGTTCCCCCGGTGAGAGAAACATGTACTAGCTCATTATCTGAGAGGTCCTGCTGTAGGGCGCTGAGAAAATGAGCGGCAAGTTCATCTGCCAAAGTTTTTTGGTCAGGAAAAGAAATAAAGCGTGGTTTAGGCATCGAAAACCTCCGTACAGTTGACGCCTTCAGTGACGTCCTCGTTATTGTTCAAATCAACGACGATGTTCCCAGAGTGAAGCGCCTTGGTTAGCACTTCACCGTAGACTTCATCGGGATCCAGACGCCGCAGTTCCTCTGCCAAACATTCGGCAAGAGTACGAACCGGTAGCGCTATCTGCTGGTCGGGAGCACCGGGATAGGAAAGCTTTGCGATATTCCAATCGGGGCGGTCGATGACAATCTTGCCGTCTTCACGTTCGAGCTCCACCCTGTACAAACCGCGTTCAAGATTGGTCGTGGAAAGGTGAACCTCTGCTTCAAGCTTGTAACCAAGCCACGCGCCGAGCAAGACCACCGATGGAGATTTAGAAGACCCAGAAACGGTAACTTTCTGAGTGGGAGAGTAGGGGATTTGGTCGAGTATAGCCGCTAATTGTATACGCCACAGTGTCAACCTAATCCACGCAAGGTCAGTATCGCCGTCTTGATAGGTTTTGGAGAGCTGGCTCAAAACGGTCATTGGATCATAAGCACGAGCAGAATCAGTAATACGACGCTGGGCAATTCGACCAATGGAAGTTTCAGCAGGAGCTTCAGGAACCGAGTGGGGCCACCACGCCACAATGGGCGAATCGGGCAACAACAGACCAGAAATCAAAGATTCGGTAGGTTCCGCTGCCCGACCCCAACCGCGCAGAACAATGAGCTCAGAAGCACCCGCTTCACCACCTACTTCAATCTGCGCATCCAACCGGTTTTCGGCATCGCGATCTTTTGCAATATGGATAATAATCCGGCAGGGATGTTCGTGCGATGCCGCCTGCGCAGCTTCCATCGCCAGCCGAGAATGCCCCGATTCGGCAAGCATAACCAGCGTCAGAACACGACCGGAAATCGTATTTCCCGTTTCATCCCGCAACCGAGAAATTTCTTTTTCAATTTTGATGGTATCTGTGTTTTCAAGGATGCTGATCACGGGCGTCTCCAAACGCGATTATCGCGAGCTAATAGGGTATTTGCGGATTCAGGTCCCCACGAGCCCGGGGCATACTCATCGGGCTTGATATTGTGCTGAGCCCAATATTTCTCAAAAGGATCAAGAATTTTCCAGGAAAGTTCCACTTCCTCCTGGCGGGGGAAAAGCGGCGGTTCGCCCAGGAGAACGTCCAAAATCAACCGTTCGTATGCTTCAGGGAGCTCTTCGGTGAAGCTATGACCATAGACGAAGTCCATGTTCACATCACGAATCGCCATCTGGGTTCCGGGAACCTTGGATGAGAAACGAATATTTAGACCCTCATCTGGCTGAACTCGAATCACGATAGCGTTCTGACCGGCGTCATTAGAATTGTTGAATAGCAGATTGGGCGATTTTTTCAAGACCAGTGCGATTTCAGTAACGCGACGCCCTAACCGCTTTCCGGTGCGCAGGTAAAAGGGAACGCCGTTCCAACGGCGCGTATTGATATTGACCTTGATCGCGGCAAACGTTTCAGTGCGGGAGGTAGAAGGAATATCTTTTTCATCAAAGAAACCATTGACCACTTCACCACCCTGGTAACCAGAGGTGTACTGCCCAATCGCAAAGGAGTTCGACAGATTCTCAGGGAGCGTGACCGCTTCAAGTACTTTTTCTTTCTCGGTTCTCAAATGATGAGCCTTGAAAGAAATAGGTTCTTCCATAGCAGTCAGTGCTAAGAGTTGCAGAAGGTGGTTCTGGATGACATCGCGGGCTGCACCTACTCCATCGTAATAACCAGCACGGGAGCCAATACCGAAAGGCTCAGCCATCGTAATCTGCACATGATCGATATGGTTTGAATTCCATAGAGGCTCAAAGATTTGATTGGCAAAACGCATGGCCAAAATATTTTGAACAGTCTCTTTACCCAGATAATGGTCGATGCGGAAAATAGCATCCGAAGGGAAAACATCCTCAACAATTTTGTTGAGGTCGCGTGCAGACTCTAGATCGTGGCCAAAGGGCTTCTCGATAATGACACGACGCCAGCCCTTGCCGTCTTTCTGCTGCGCTAATTCATGTTTAGCCAGCATCTGCAGAACGCTCTCAAAATCCTTGGGCGGAATTGAGAGATAAAACGCGTGATTACCTTGAGTGCCCCGGGATTCCTTGAGTTCTTCAAGAGTTTCATTCAGCCGGATAAATGAATCATCATCGTCAAAGGCACCTTGAACAAAACGTATTCCGGTGGCGAACTGATTCCATACGTCTTCACGGAACGTGGTGCGCGAATGAGCTTCCACTGATTCACGCACAAAATCCTTGAATTGGTCGTGGGACCATTCACGTCGTCCGAATCCAACCAGTCCAAAGCTAGGAGGCAAAAGTCCACGGTTCACCATGTCATATACTGCCGGAAGCAGTTTCTTCCGCGCGAGATCACCGGTTACTCCAAAAAATACCAGGCTACTGGGCCCAGCAACACGGGTGAGCCTGCGATCCCTGGGATCTCTCAGAGGGTTTGATACATGAGTCATAGACACAGAGTTCTGTCCTTAACTTTTACCTAATATTGTGGCGGTGCCCGCACATTGCGGGCACCGCCCTCATTATTTCACTCAATCGCTAAGACCGTAAATTTTTCTCAGCTTAACTCTTGAATAGGTGACCCATATTATGCAGAGACCAAAGCTTTCTTGACGGTTTCAAGAAGTTCAGCCCAGGAAGCGTCAAACTTTTCGATACCTTCGTCTTCAAGCTTTTTGACAACATCGTTGTAGGAAACACCCTGAGCTTCGATGTCGTTGAGTACCTTATTGGACTCGTCGTACGTACCTGAGATGGTATCTCCTACGACTTCACCGTGTTCAGCGAAGTAGTCAAGGGTCTTCGCAGGAACGGTGTTGACGGTGTTGGGTGCAACCAACTGGCTGACGTAGAGATCTGCAGGATATGCAGGGTCCTTGGTGCCGGTAGATGCCCACAGCGGACGCTGCACGTTGGCGCCTGCGGCTGCCAGACGTTCCCAGCGCTCGGAAGAGAAGGTCTCTTCAAATGCTTGGTATGCCAGGCGAGCGTTCGCCAAACCTGCTTTACCCTTGAGAGCTTTCGCTTCTTCGGTACCAATGGCATCGAGCTGAGCATCGATCTCAGAATCAACGCGGGAGATAAAGAAGGAAGCTACCGAATGAATCTTTGAAAGGTTCTTACCGTTCTCCAATGCCTTTTCCAGACCGATCATGTATGCATTCATGACGGCGCGGTAGCGCTCGAGAGAGAAGATAAGGGTGACGTTCACCGAGATACCCTCAGCCAACGTTTTAGCGATAGGCTCCAGACCCTGCTCTGTGGCGGGAATCTTAATCATCAGGTTCTCACGGTTGACCTTTTCCGCCAGAGACTTTGCCATCTCAGCAGTGCCATCGCTATCGCGAGCCAAACCGGGATCAACTTCTAGGGACACCCGACCATCACGACCCTGGGTGGAGTTGTAGATGGGTGCGAAGACATCGCATGCCTTCTGTACGTCGTCCGCCATGATGGTGAAAACTGCGTCTTCCAGGGAAGTATCAGCAGCCGCCAGTTCTTTAACCTGCTCAGCGTAGGACTCACCGTTAGAGAGCGCGCCGGCAAAGATGGTGGGGTTAGTGGTAATTCCCACAACGTTCTTGGTATCAATCAGCTCCTGCAAGTTACCAGTGGTAATGCGTTCGCGGGAGAGGTCATCGAACCAGAGGGAAACTCCGGCGTCGGAAATTTTTTGAGTTGAAGTAGTCATTGTTAAAACCTTTCGTCCAGAATCTTGAAGAAAATGGAGGGTGCTCTCTCGGTGAGAAAAGCACCCTCTGTGAACTATTTCTGAGTAGCCGCGATGGATTCTTCGGCAGCCTTTACAACTGCTTCAGAGGTAATACCGAATTCTTCGTACAGCTTCTCACCTGCGGCGGAAGCACCAAAGTGTTCCAGAGAAACTGCGCGGCCGGCATCGCCGAGCAAGTCATACCAGCTCATGGCAAGACCGGCTTCAACGGTGACTCGCGCCTTCACCTCGGTAGGAATAACCGATGCACGGTATTCTTCGGATTCAGCAGCGAACCATTCACGTGATGGCATGGAAACTACCCGGGCAGCCACGTTCTTCTCAGCCAGCTTCTGGCGCGCATCCAAAGCAATTTCAACTTCGGAACCGCTAGCAATCAGAATGACATCGGGGGTGCCTTCGGTATCTGCTAGTACGTAGCCACCGCGAGCTGCTCCTTCAGCTGAGGCAAACTTTTCCCCCTCTGCATCGGGGTGCAAATCTTCGCGAGCAACGTTGGTGAGGTTCTGGCGGGAAAGAACCAACCCGGCCGGATGATCCTTGATTTCCAGAATCTTGCGCCAGGCAACGGCCGTTTCGTTACCATCTGCAGGACGAACGACGTCGAGACCGGGGATTGCACGCATTGCAGTGAGGTGCTCTACCGGCTGGTGGGTGGGGCCATCTTCACCCAAACCAATCGAGTCGTGCGTCCATACAAAGATGTTGGGAATGCCCATCACTGCAGCCAGGCGAACTGCTGCGCGCTGGTAGTCGGTAAAGACGAAGAAGGTACCGTTGAAGGGGCGGGTGGGAGACGCTAGAACAATACCGTTGGTAATAGCTGCCGCAGCGTGCTCGCGAATACCGAAGTGCAGTACTCGCCCGTAGGGGCTTGCGCTCCAGCTGGCGGTGCTACGGTGTTCGGGGTTGAACGATTTATCAGTGTCGATGGTGGTGTTATTGGAGCTTGCCAAGTCAGCAGAGCCACCCCAAAGCTCGGGCATGACTGGAGCCAGAGCATTGATAACCTTGCCTGATGCTGCACGGGTAGCGATGGAAGAACCAGCTTCAAATACTGGCAGGGATTCGTTCAGGTTTTCCGGAAGCTTTCCTGCTTCTAGGCGAGCATACAGCTTTGCTTCCTCGGGGTGCTCAGATTTCCAAGCCTCAAAAGACTTCTCCCACTCAGCACGTTCTGCTGCATTGCGCTCCTTAACTTCGCGCGTGTAGTTGAGGATTTCATCATCAATGAAGAAATGCTCATCGGGGTTGAAGCCCAGGTATTCCTTGGTAGCAATAACT
Organism: Rothia amarae; assembly: GCF_042677725.1. Lineage (NCBI taxonomy): Bacteria > Bacillati > Actinomycetota > Actinomycetes > Micrococcales > Micrococcaceae > Rothia > Rothia amarae. The sequence goes on along the minus strand of NZ_JBHUCN010000005.1, from coordinate 44,130 downwards.
TCTTCTGTGCCCAACTTTGCACCGTGAACGCCGCCGGTGTTCTTTTTATTGGGGGAGGGCCAACCGATGACGGTGCGCAACTCAATGATTGAAGGCTTATCGGTAACCTTCTTGGCAGCCACGATGGCGTCGTAGAGAGCCTGAACGTCTTCTTTGTATTCGCCGGTTTCAGTCCAGTCAATACGGGTGGTATCCCAGCCATATGCTTCATAGCGTTTCAAAACGTCTTCGGTGAAAGCGACGTCAGTGTCGTCTTCAATGGAAATGTGGTTGCGGTCGAAGATGACGACGAGGTTGCCCAGTTCCTGGTGACCAGCGAGTGAGCTTGCCTCAGAAGTGACGCCTTCTTGAATATCGCCTTCAGAGGCAATAGTGAAGATGGTGTGGTCGAAAGGTGATTCACCAGCAGGTGCCTCGGGATCAAAGAGACCGCGCATGCGGCGCTGAGCGTATGCAAAACCTACGGCAGAAGCTAGACCCTGGCCGAGGGGGCCGGTGGTGATTTCCACACCCTTGGTGTGCTTGTATTCGGGGTGACCAGGAGTCAACGAACCCCAGGTGCGGAGCGCCTTCAAATCATCCATCTCAAGACCGTAGCCATTGAGGAACAGCTGAAGGTAGAGGGTGAGCGATGTGTGACCGGGGGAGAGGATGAAACGATCTCGTCCCATCCACTTGTCGTCGCTAGGATCGTGACGCATCACCTTCTGGAATAGCAGGTGTGCAACGGGAGCCAAGCTCATTGCGGTACCGGGGTGACCGGAGCCAACTTTTTCGACGGCATCTGCAGCAAGGACACGTACGGTGTCCACTGCTCGCTGGTCTTTTTCATTCCACACAAGTTTATTGTTGAGATCAGGCACAGGAAGTCCTTTCTGTGGTGGAGGATTCCCACCGTATTTTCCCTACTATGTAAATCTTTATCTAGTCATCTAGCCCGCCACAAGGGGAGCTAGGGCGATTACTTCCAGAATAGTAGAAAGCACTCCATAAATTCAGGCTCGCTCAAAAAGCTGAACACCCGTGCGTTTTAGGGGAACCTTTTGAGAGCATTCGGAGTGAGGTATAGTTTATATTTGACTATCTGTTACTTTGCCGTGCTCAAAATACTTGCAGACGCCGCAAAGGGGCAGATTATTGCACGCATTCTTGGGTAGGGAGCCAAATTTTGGTGAAGGTCGATAGCACTCCGAGCATTTCTACTGCTCCACGAGAGAGCAGTGCACCTGGAGAGCAAAAAATCGGTTTTGTTCGTAAAGCAAAGGCGTACCTGCACTTGACCAAGCCTCAGGTGATTGAACTATTGTTGGTCACCACCGCTCCAACCATGATGTTTGCCGCCGGCGGTATGCCCAATCTTTGGCTCATTTTGAACACCATGATTGGTGGGGCTATGGCTGCCGGTGCTTCGGGCGCATTTAACTGCTATATCGACCGTGAAGCTGACCGTAAGATGAAACGTACCGAAAAGCGACCTCTGGTCACCGGTGAGTTGACAGATAAAGAAGCACTTGTCTTCGCGTGGATTCTCGCGGTTATCTCCATCGTATATCTCTTCTTCCTGGTCAATCCTTTGGCAAGTGCCTTAGGCGTGGTGGCGATTTTGCTCTACGTGGTCTTCTACTCGCTAATACTCAAGCGTAGAACTACTCAAAATATCGTCTGGGGTGGACTCGCCGGTTGTATGCCCGTCTTTATTGCTTGGGCTGCAGTTGAAAACCGCATTACCTGGGCAGCTGTTGTGCTGTTCCTGGTAATTTTCTTATGGACGCCACCGCATTACTGGCCCCTCTCTATGAAGTATGCCGAAGACTATCAGCGCGCTGGAATCCCTATGCTCGGTGCGATTGCTAGCGCTAAGAGCGTATCCGTTCAGGTAGTGCTCTACGCATGGGCAATGATTGTTTGCTCTTTGCTTCTTATCCCCTTGGGCGGTGCTGGTTGGGTTTACACCATTACCGCTATCGCCGCAGGCGTTTGGTTCCTTTTTCACTGCCATAAGTTGCATCATTTGGCGTTAGAAGAACGCGCTACCAGCCGCACTGCAATGACCGTTTTCCACGGATCTATCACCTACCTCACCGTGCTGTTCATCGCCCTGGCAATCGATCCTTTCGTAGGGGATGCAGTGCTGAGTCTCTAATACTGACTTGCTTGCGAGACATTTCCAAAAGGATTGACTCACGCACTAGAAAGAATAAAAAAGGGCCCGAGAACACTTATGTTCTCGGGCCCTTCTTCCATTGTGTTTAGCGGGAAATGACGGGTGCTTGATAAATCCGGCGAGCTGTTTTTTGCCGCTCTGATGCAGAGCCGATGACCAACTGCTTTTCAATGAGCGATACTGCAGCCCAGATGAAAAGTCCTGAACCGAGCAGGTGCAGTTCTACTAACCAGATAGGAAGTCCGTTGAAGTATTGGGTATAACCTACTACCGCCTGGTAAACCAAGACCAGCAAGACCAGCGTGATTCCCTTCTTGAGGGAGACAGGCCAGTTGTTCTTCCGTTGAAGAAGCAGTACAAAAATGACGGTGGCGCAGTAAGCCCATACCCCCAGTGAGTGCATGCGTGTCACGATGACAGGATTAAAAGCGTGACGGTGCGCCTGGGGATCACCTGCGTGAGGACCGGTGCCCGTTACAACGGTGCCCATGAAGACAAGGTAAGCAACCAATGCCAACCCGATCCAACCCAAAATCCGCATTTCCTTGGACTGAGCAGGGAGGGTTTCCTCCAACACTCGTTCAGAGGCAGAAGAAGTTTTCTCAAAATAGCGCAGAACACGGTTGAGGTAGATAGCGGCAATGCCAATCATGATGCCGGTGAGGTAGAAATGCGCTGTAATCATCCAGGGGTTCAGTTTGAGCCACACCGAGATGCCGCCCACAATTGCCTGCAAGGGAATGCCCCAGAGCAGTAGCAAAGAAAGATTGAAAATATCTGAGTAGCGGTTCTGTGCAGAGCGAAGTCCAGTAAACAGAAGAGGGAAGACGTCTTTGAACCCCCGCGCATGAGGTAGGACGATGCGCACGATAGAGAGAAAAGCAAGAACGGTGACCGCCATCAACACGAAAGTGAGCATGCGGTTACCAAACTCAACAATGCCGTGGATGCCCATCTCAGGCGTCGTCGTCCAGGAGCCTTCGGTAGTACAGCGGGGCCACGTATCACAGCCCAAACCTGACCCGGTGAGTCGGACGATTCCGCCAGAAACAATCAGGAAGATATTGGCGAGGACTACCGCGTACGCCATTGTTTTGACCCAGGGGGTGTATTCGGTAGGGAGTAGTTTCTCGCGAAGGGAAACGAGCCTATCGCGCTTTTGAGGCGCGGTGTTGACAGACATAAGAACCTAACTAACGCTATTTACGCTGACCATTTGAAAAATTTGGCGGCAAGGGAGCCACAAAGTATTGCCCATACCAGCATGACGAGGTGGGGTAGGAAAAGAAACTCCTGGTGCAAATATTCTCCACGAAGAGCTGATCCGAGCGCTCCCGACGGAAGAATATTGACAATCCACCCGAGAATTCCGGGGAAATGATGCGTGGGAATGAGCGTTCCACCACCAATGGCTAGGATTGCCCACGCCATGTTCACAATTGCCAAGGTAGCTTCTGCACGGACGGTACCCGCAATGAGCATCCCCAGCGCGGTGAAAGCTGCTGCCCCACAGAGCAGGGTAGGAATAGAGAGCAAAATGGGGATGAGATGCGGGCGGAACCCTAGGAGAACCGCCACCAGCAGCACAATGAGATACTGCACGACAATGACGGTGAGAACCGCCAAAATTTTACCCATCATCAAACCGGTTTTGCCCAAAGGGGTAGTGGAGAGAAAACGGAGAACACCGTAGCGGCGGTCAAACCCAGTTGCAATACCTTGACCTGAGAGCGCCGTGGAAATGACACACAGAGCTAACACTCCTGGCACCGCAATATCTAGACGGGTTACGCCTAACTGCTGGGCATAAGAATCGAGGAAGCCGGTATACCGTAGACCCACCAAAGCGAATAGAGGGAATGCTATGTTGAGCAGAAGTTGCTCGCCATTTTTAAGCATGGCGAGCGTTTCATATTTTCCCTGCGCCAGGATACGTTGTGGAAAGCTTGCAGCAGAGGAAGCAACTTGCTGGCTCATTGAATATCACGTCCTGAGATTTCTAAAAATACGTCTTCCAACGTGCGCTGAGAAAGTTCGAGCGAAACCGGCATAAGATTTTGCTGCTCTAGTTCAGCACCGAGTTGAGCAATGACGCCGGGGGAGAGTTGCCCCTCCAACGCATAGTGGTGGTCGGAGAGGTGAATCAACGTGACATCAGAGCGCAAACGGTCTGTGAGGCGTTGAGTATTGAGCTTGTCCGCCAGAGTGAAAGTGAGTCTTTTATGGTTGCTGTCTTCCCCCGCCAGAAGCTCCTGGACGCTTCCATGCCGAACTACAGTACCGGCATCAACGATATACACATCATCAGCAAGCCGCTGGGCATCGTCAAGAAGGTGGGTAGTGAGAATAATGCCCACACCTTTTTCTTTTTGTTCGCGGATAATTTCAAAGACGACATTGCGGGATTGGGGATCAAGTCCGGCGGAGGGCTCGTCAAGGAAAAGTACTTCGGGCCTGCCCATCAGAGCTGCGGCGAGCGCAACACGTTGTTTTTGGCCGCCGGAGAGCCTGCGGATAGTGGTCCCGTTAAAGGAATGGATACCCAACCGCTCTGCAATTTCATCCACTTTCAGGGGATTCTGGTACATGGAAGAAATGTGCTTCAGCAAGGGGATGGGTCGCATTGCCTGAGGTAAGCCGCCGTCTTGCAACATAATTCCCACGCGAGCGCGTAATTCTGGAGAAGCTCCCCACGGGTTTTCACCGAGCAATTGAACCGTGCCTGAGGTGGGTTTTTGAAGCCCCTGGGCGCATGCAAGCGTGGTTGTTTTCCCCGCACCATTTGCCCCCAATAGCACACAGACTTCCCCGCGGTGGGCGGTGAGTGAGAGTCCATTGATAGCGCTGACGGTGCCGCGTTCGTTGATTTTCTCTGGATGTTTCTGCGCAAAATCACGCGATGGCTTAAATTCTTTAACCAGAGAAACTATCTGAACTGCAGCGAGGGCAGAGGTGTTGCCCAGCTGAAAATGCGGGTGTGAGGAGTTCAGGTTTTGCACTACTCTAGCTTACGCTGTGGCGAATAAAGTCTCATCTCCGGCAGGTGTATTTGGTCAAACTATCAGAGCAATCCCAGGGTGTACCTTAGCGAGGGGATGAAGTAGTAGGTGAATCGAGTGTGCGCTGAGAGCAAAGAAAGGTTTGCCTTACTAGATTTGAACCCACGAATTAGGTCATACTTTATTTGTGTATTCCGTGAATCAAGACTCCGCAAAGAAGCCTACTGGTGCGCGCAATACAGAAACAGAGGAAAGAACACGCGACCGTGTTCTGACCGGAGTACTCACTCAGGGCCCTGTTTCTGCGGCCAGTCTCGGTGAAGAACTCAATCTCACCCCCGCCGCGGTGCGCCGACATCTCGATGTCCTCGAACACGACGGGCTCATTATTGTCGCACCTCTTAAACAGCACGGAGCAGGCGCCGGACGACCCGCGCGTCGTTACGTCATAGCCCCTCAGGGGCATTCTCAGATTGGAAATGATTATCTGGGAATAGCAAAAGACGCTCTGCACCTGCTTGAGGAGAAGGTCGGCAAACAGGCTTTGCAGGCTTTCGTTGCAGCGCGTTCGGCAGAGATGGAAGACCGCTACCGACCTTTAGTTGAAGCGGCCGGCAACGACATTATGGCGCGGGCAAATGCACTCGCTTTGGCGATGTCGCAAGATGGTTTTGTTGCATCGGCTCAAGTAATGGACCCGCCAGCCGGGCGAAAACTACCCCAACATCTTCTAGCGAGTATTCAGCTATGCCAGGGGCACTGCCCAGTGCGTGATTTGGCTGAAGATTTTCATATTTTCTGTGACGAAGAAACCAAAATAATTGCGGATCTTCTCGGTGTCGACGTTCGACGGCTCTCCACTATGGCAGATGGTGCGCACGTGTGCACCACCCATATTCCACTGGAGCGGTTGAATGTGACCGAGCCACAGTAGAAAAGACTTTGCGGCGCATGCCGCTAAAGAACCCCACAAAGAAAGGCCAAAATGACTGAGCAAGTTGAGCGCAATGCCAACAACACCGTCATTTCAGAGATTCTGGAGGCTAACCCCGAGCTCGAGGGCATTGGTACCTACGAGTACGGTTGGGCCGACTCTGATATTGCAGGTCAGACCGCAAAACGCGGTTTGAATGAGGATGTTGTTCGTGATATCTCCTCGAAGAAGAACGAGCCCGAGTGGATGCTGAATATGCGTCTGAAGGCTCTGAAGTTCTTCGATCGCAAGCCCATGCCCACCTGGGGTGCGGATCTTTCGGAAATTGATTTCGATAACATCAAGTACTTTGTGCGCTCCACCGAGGGCCAGGCAAAGACTTGGGAAGATCTTCCCGAAGATATTCGCAATACCTACGAAAAACTGGGTATACCCGAGGCTGAGCGCGAGCGCTTGGTTGCTGGCGTTGCAGCGCAGTATGAATCTGAGGTCGTGTACCACCAGATTCGTGAAGACCTTGAGCAGCAGGGTGTAATCTTCGTTGATACCGATACTGCGCTCAAAGAGCATGAAGAGATTTTCCGCGAATACTTTGGCACCGTTATTCCTACCGGTGATAACAAGTTTGCAGCGTTGAACACCGCCGTATGGTCTGGTGGCTCATTTATCTATGTGCCCAAGGGTGTCCACGTTGATATTCCGTTGCAGGCTTACTTCCGTATCAATACGGAGAACATGGGTCAGTTCGAGCGCACTTTGATTATTGCTGATGAAGGTTCCTACGTTCATTACATCGAAGGTTGCACCGCACCTATTTACAAGTCCGATTCTCTGCACTCGGCAGTGGTTGAAATCGTGGTGAAGAAGAACGCCCGCGTTCGCTACACCACTATTCAGAACTGGTCGAACAACGTGTACAACCTGGTGACCAAGCGTACTCTCTGCGAAGAGGGCGGCACCATGGAATGGGTCGACGGCAATATCGGTTCTAAGGTGACCCAGAAGTACCCTGCTGTGTACATGGTAGGCGAGCACGCTAAGGGCGAGACTCTCTCCATTGCCTTCGCCGGTGAAGGCCAGCATCAGGATACCGGTTCGAAGATGGTTCATATTGCACCTCATACGTCTTCTTCGATTGTCTCCAAGTCAATTGCTCGTAACGGCGGACGCGCGGCATACCGCGGGCTCGTGCAGGTTCGAGAAGGCGCTCACCACTCGAAGTCTTCGGTGGTCTGTGACGCTCTCTTGGTAGATACCGTTTCCCGCTCGGATACCTACCCCTATGTGGATGTTCGCGAGGACGACGTCACCATGGGGCACGAGGCAACCGTCTCTCGCGTATCTGAAGAGCAGCTCTTCTACCTCATGCAGCGCGGTCTGACTGAAGAAGAAGCGATGGCAATGATAGTTCGCGGCTTCGTTGAACCTATTGCGCGTGAACTTCCGATGGAATACGCACTTGAATTGAATCGTCTGATTGAACTTCAGATGGAAGGATCTGTGGGCTAAATATGTCAAACATTGAAAATAAAAGCCATAACTCTCCTGCGATTCCAGGTATGACCGACGAAGGCGAGAAGCTAGCTACTGAGCAGGTTCAGGACGACACGATTCGTGTTGAAAAGAAGACTGTAGATACTTCCCGTGCTGGTCGCCCTACCTCTTATAAGGTGGAGGACTTTGCTGAACTGACCGGGCGTGAAGAGGACTGGCGTTTCACTCCTCTGAAGCGTTTGGGTGGTTTGCACACCGATGCGCTGACAGGTCAGGGCGTTGATATTTCAGTTTCAGCGCCCGATTCGGTCTCCGTAGAAACGGTCAATCGTGATGATTCGCGTATTGGTTCTGCGGGTATTCCCGAAGACCGTGTTGCTGCAAATGCTTGGTCAAGTTTCAGCGAAGCTACCGTGATTACGGTGGGTCAGGAAGATGAGCTGGATCAGCACATTGCGTTGCAGATTCAAGGTACTTCGATGGAACCTACCGCTCAGCATATTGTGGTGGAAACCAAGCCCTTCTCTAAGGCAGTGGTGGTTTTGCGTCATGCCGGTTCCGCCGTGGTTTCCCAGAACGTTGAATTCAAGGTGGGGGATTCATCATCTTTGACCGTGGTTTCGGTTCAGGAGTGGAACGATGACGCCATCCACGCTTCTGCCCAGTACGCCAAGTTGGGTCGCGACGCTCGTTTCAAGCACATCAACATCTCGTTGGGCGGCAATCTGGTACGAGTTACTCCTTCCACCAAGTTCAGCGCTCCCGGTGCAGAAACCGAAATGTACGGTCTTTACTTCGTGGATGCCGGTCAGCATATTGAGTCTCGTTTGTTCGTGGATCATTCTGTGCCTAACTGCAAGTCCCGCGTTACCTACAAGGGTGCTCTGCAGGGGCGCAACGCACACTCGGTATGGGTGGGTGACGTTCTGATTGGTAAGGATGCCGAAGGCACTGACACCTACGAGCTCAACCGTAACTTGATACTTGAGGATGGCCCTCGGGCTGACTCTGTACCTAACCTTGAGATTGAAACCGGTCTCATTGACGGTGCAGGTCACGCTTCGACCACCGGCCAGCTAGATGATGAACACCTCTGGTACCTGCAGGCACGCGGTATCCCCGAGGCAGAAGCACGCCGCCTGGTAGTGCGCGGATTCCTCAATGAAATCATCCAGCAGATTCACATTCCTGAGCTCGAAGAAAAGCTCATGGATGCACTTGAAGAAGAACTGGCTCTCAGCAATAACTAGCGCAGGCGCGCTCCACAAATTTTTAGGAGAAACATGTCAACTCTAGAAATCAAGGATCTTCACGTCTCCGTCATTTTGGACGACGAGAACTCCAAGCCCATCCTCAAGGGCGTAAACCTCACCATTAACTCCGGTGAAATCCACGCAATTATGGGCCCTAACGGTTCCGGTAAGTCCACTTTGGCTTCTACCATTGCCGGTCACCCCAAGTACCGCGTTGATTCCGGTGAAATCCTGCTGGATGGCGAAGACGTCACCGAGATGTCTGTGGACGAGCGTGCTCGTGCCGGCTTGTTCCTGGCAATGCAGTACCCCGTAGAAATCCCCGGCGTCACCATGTCCAACTTCCTGCGCTCCGCAAAGACCGCCATCGACGGCGAAGCACCTTCGTTGCGTACCTGGACCAAGGACGTCAAAGAAGCTATGGGTGAGCTGAAGATCGACCCCGACTTCATTGCTCGTAACGTCAACGAAGGTTTCTCCGGTGGCGAGAAGAAGCGCCACGAAATCCTTCAGCTAGAACTGCTCAAGCCTAAGTTTGGTATCCTCGATGAGACCGACTCCGGTCTTGACGTCGACGCTTTGAAGATTGTTTCCGAAGGCGTCAACCGCGCTCACCAGAACAATGACATGGGTGTTCTGCTCATTACTCACTACACCCGTATCTTGCGTTACATCAAGCCTGAATTCGTGCACGTTTTCGTAGATGGGCACATGGTCGATCAAGGCGGCCCCGAGCTGGCTGACCGCCTTGAAGAAGAGGGCTACGTTTCCTACATCGGAAAGTAAGCTTTCATCGCTACCAAAGGAGTACAGATGAGTGAAGCAACCACTGCTGCACGCCCATCGAAAGAAGAGCTCGAAGACGTTTTGAGAAACGTCATCGACCCTGAACTCGGTGTGAACATAGTAGACCTGGGTTTGCTGTACGGCATGCGTTGGAGCGACGAGGGTGCTCTTATCCTCGATATGACTCTCACCACCGCTGCCTGCCCGTTGCAGGACGTCATCGAGGAGCAGGTCAAGCAAAATCTTGAGCTACTGGTCGATGATTGGCATGTGAACTGGGTGTGGATGCCCCCGTGGGGTCCTGAGCGTATTACCGACGATGGACGGGACATGATGCGCGCCCTCGGATTCAACATCTAGGGTCATCAGAAGATACTGGAAGTCCCTCTCCCACTGCGGTGGGAGAGGGACTTTTCTATAAGATATCTGTTATTTTATGCTGCTGGATTATTGAGGTCGCGAGACTCAAAAGTATTGCACTTATTGATATCACCGCTATTGTAGCCAGACATAAACCACGCAGTACGCTGGGCACTCGTGCCGTGCGTATAGGTTGAAGAATCCGTAGTGCCGCGGGAAGTCATCTGAATATGATCATCGCCAATGACTTCGGTGGCATTGACAATGCGATCGACTTCGTCCTGAGTAAAGGGTTTAACCTGTACGTCACTGGTGGTGTCATCGGAGGCATGACGAGCCCACAGGCCTGCGTAGCAATCTGCCTGCAATTCCACCCGCACCGCACCGGAGTTCTTACCTTGAGGGTCTCGCTGTGAATATTCCAAATCGCCTAGCTGATTCTGGATGTGGTGACCGAATTCGTGAGCCAGAACGTACTGCTCAGCCGACTGGCCGCCTTCAGCGCCCAGTTGCGTCTTCATGTCATTGAAGAAAGTGGTGTCCACGTAAGCAACCTGATCTACAGGGCAGTAGAAAGGCCCAACAGCACTGGTTGCGTGTCCACAACCAGTATTTTGCTGCTGGGAAAATAGGTTCAAGCCGGGCTGAACATATTCCACTCCCTTGGTCTCAGGAAGGTAGGAGGACCAAAAGTTATCTAGCGAGTTGGCGGTGCCTACCATGTTGCATTCTGAATTTGAGTTGGCATCTGCGCCATCTTGGCAGTCCTGCTCGAGTTGTTTATTGCCGTCTTCACTCTGAACATTGTCATAAGAATAACCTGTTCCACCAGTGACCTGATTCAGCGTATCTATTCCATCTTGTCCGAAGAAGACGCCAACAATCAGCATGAGTACAGCGCCGCCAATGCCGCCGCCTACTGCGACTCCGCGTCCCCCACCGGAAGATTTTGTAACGCGACTGGTATCCAGCCGTGAATTTTCTTTGAAAGCCATGGCAAAAGCATACAACTAATCATGCTTATTTTTGGGTGAATCAAGCCCTCTGGCTACTATTGCATCACCTGTTTCGTGGGCGTAAGCAACAGTCGTCATGACTAGAGGGGTGAAAAGATGCGCCGCAGACAGTTTAATTCCCCGCGCTTTCACAGCGGTTTGTAGAATTACCCAGCGATCCATAATCACAGGGATAGATCTCAGCATCAACGCTATGGCTAAACCCACGAGTTCAGGCGATACCCCCAGCCCGCGCAAGGGCTTGCACCCGCGCACAAAACCATCGATCAGCGAAGTCATCGGGGTAGTGAACAACAGTACCTTGGTGGCAAAAATCAGGGTGAGCAAGGTGAGTAGTACATCTGCACCCAGCGCCAGCTTGTCAAAAAAAAGGTAGTAGAGACTCATCGCCAGTAACAACCACTTCACGCTCCATAGCGCAGCCCCGAGCTCATGCAAACTCAACCGAGCCATCAGCGCCAATACCAGCACCAACATCAATGCGAGCGCAGGTACCCACCACGTGTGCGTCATGGCGCAGGCCAAGGTAATTCCAAAAATAACTAGCCACTTACTCCACAGGGGTGCCCGGTGAATCGGTGAGGATTTTGGAGAGTATGCCCCCATAAGATTATTCATGCCCACCTCGCCGCTCGTCCTCTGCGGGAAAACCTTGAGCACAATAATTCCGATAAATATCTATGATGTCGAGTGCCGGCCCCTGGTCAATCAGCTTTCCCTCATGAATAATAATCGCCTCATCACACCGAGCAGCTAACTCTAAATCATGGGTAGAAATCACCATCTGCTGGGGAAGCTGTTCAAGGAGCTCCATCAGGCGCAAGGCATTGCGTAAATCAAGTAAGGTCGTAGGTTCATCCAATAACAACACCGTCGGTTCCACCGCAAGAACAGCAGTCAGAGCAACGAGTTGGCGCTCTCCGCCAGAGAGCTGATAGATACTGTGGTGCGCTCGATGCTCTAATCCCCTCTGGGTGAGCAATTCAAGAGCGCGTTGTCTGCGGCGGGCCGAATTTAGGTTGAGGCGCTGGAGGGAAAGCTCAACATCCTCGGTGGGGGTGGGCATAATCAGTTGTGCCTGGGGGTCAGAGAACAGCAGTCCGGCGGTTCGACGCACATCAGGGGTGTGCTCTTGGACGTTGACCCCGTGAACATTCACCGTGCCAGCTGAGCAATGAGTAAGTCCGTTGAAGAGTTTCAGGAAGGTTGATTTTCCGCTGCCATTGAGACCCAGTACAGCGGTTTTGGGTTGCCGAAGACTCACTGTGATTTCGTGCAGAATCGTAGATGTGCCTTCGGGGGTTTCTCCAGTAACGCTGACGTTCTGAAGTTCTAGGCCCGCAGCCGGCGAAAAGACTACGGGCCTAGAGGTGGTGTTGGTGCTTAAGGTGCGGCGATTAAAAAAAGGCATACCGATGAGTTTAGCGGCGGGCAAGTGTGGGGAATGCTCGGTGTACGGGCAAGGCGACGGCAATGGCTACGGCGCTTTTGATGAGATCCCCGGGAACGTAAAGAAGTGCTGCGGTGAACGCAGCGGGCCAGGAAATACCTGCGTTGATGACCATGCCAGCGATACCTGCCGCCGTCATCAGCACGAAGCCTGCTAGTACGGCTCCGGTTAAACGGAGTATAGGGGATTTGCCGGGTCTTGTGCTCAGCGTGCTGTATGCGAGAGCTCCTGTAAGTGCGGCGGCGGGAGCAAAGGCGAGGAGATACCCTGCTGAAGGTCCTGCCAAGGCTGCAATGCCGCCGGATCCACCGGCGAATACCGGTAGCCCAAGTAGGCCAACGATCACATAAAGTAGGACTGCTAGAAACCCTCGTTTGCCGCCTAGTACCAGCGCAGTGAGGTAGATACCTAAGGTCTGAAAGGTGATGGGAACGCCGGCGGGGCCAACGGGGAAGGCTGGAAGGAGCGCGCAGACGGCAATGAAAGCTGCGAAGACGGCAATCAGCGCGACGTCGCGACCGGTGTTATGCGGTGCGGTGGCTGTAGGTGAGGTATGAGTTGAATGCGACATAAGTTTGAATATAACCGATTTTTGAACACTGTTCAAAAAAGTTAGACAGGGGTGAGGTGTGGAATCCTCTATGAGTTTAGACATGAATTGTTCTGTTGGGATACCGGGGCGTACTTTGGGGCATTAGACTGGGATTTTGCGCCCCTAGCATTTTGAAACCGAAAGGCATTCCTTGATTACTGTAACCAATCTTGAACTTCGCGCCGGAGCACGTTTGCTCATGGATGAGGTCAATTTCCGCATTGACAAGGGAGACAAGATTGGGTTGGTCGGTCGCAATGGTGCGGGTAAGACCACTATGACCAAGGTACTTGCAGGGCAAACTCTTCCTGCTGATGGACAAGTCACCAGAAACGGTAAGGTGGGCTACCTTCCCCAGGATCCTAAGGTGGACGATATGTCTCAGTTGGCGAAGGACCGCATTTTTTCGGCGCGTGGTCTTGATGGTGTGGCGCGGAAGATGCGTGAGACGCAGGAGCAGATGGCCAGTGAAGATAGCGCGGTTCAGGCTAAAGCTATGCGCCGCTATGATCGCTTGGAAGCTGAATTTATTGCCGGCGGTGGTTATGCTGCGGAGTCAGAAGCGGCAACAATTACCCACAACCTTGCTCTGCCTGAGCGTCTGTTAGAGCAGCCGCTTTCTACGCTCTCTGGTGGTCAGCGCCGTCGTGTGGAGTTGGCTCGTATTCTGTTTTCCGATGCCGATACCATGCTCTTGGATGAGCCCACCAACCACTTGGATCATGATTCGGTGGTGTGGTTGCGCGAATTCTTGAAGAACTTCCAGGGTGGTCTGCTGGTCATCAGCCACGACGTTGAGCTGATGGAGCTGGTAGTCAATAAAGTGCTCTATCTAGATGCCAACCGGTGCGTCATCGATGTCTACAACATGAGCTGGAAGAACTATCTGATGCAGCGTGAGCAGGACGACGCCCGCCGTAAACGCGAGCGCGCTAATGCTGAGAAGAAGGCTGGCGCTTTGATGGCGCAGGCGGAGAAGATGCGTGCGAAGGCTACGAAGGCGGTAGCGGCACAGCAGATGATTAAGCGTGCTGAGCGGTTAATGCGCGGGCTTGAAGCTGAACAGGTCAAGGATAAGGTGGCGGCTATTCGTTTCCCCGAGCCTGCTCCGTGCGGTAAGACTCCGCTTTCTGCTGAGGGTCTGTCTAAGTCGTATGGCTCACTGGAGATTTTCACCAATGTTGACCTGGCGATTGACCGTGGTTCGCGCGTGGTGATTTTGGGTCTGAATGGTGCGGGTAAGACGACTCTTTTGCGGATGCTTGCCGGGGTGACTCAGCCCGATACTGGCGAAGTAATTTTTGGTCATGGTGCTAAAGTGGGTTATTTCGCTCAGGAACACGAGATTCTCGACGGTGAGCGGTCGGTGCTTGAAAATATGCGCACCGCAGCACCAGATTTGGATGCCACTCGGGTGCGAACTATTTTGGGTTCGTTCCTGTTCTCCGGAGATGATGTGGAGAAGCCTGCGGCTGTACTCTCTGGCGGTGAGAAGACCCGGTTGTCGTTGGCTACGCTGGTGGCCTCGCAGGCGAACGTCTTGCTTCTGGATGAGCCGACCAACAACTTGGATCCTGCCTCCCGTGAAGAAATTCTCAATGCGCTGCAGCAGTATGAGGGTGCCATTGTGATGGTGTCCCACGATGAAGGCGCGGTGGAGGCGCTTGATCCTGAGCGCGTCCTCATGCTTCCTGATGCCATTGAAGATTTGTGGACCAAGGAATATCAGGATCTTATTTCGCTGGCGTAAGCAGGTGTTCCCAGCTGGCGGCGGGGTAGTCGACTATCCCGCCCAAGGCTAGGGCGAACCAGAAAATGTAGAGCGAGAGCGCGCTGGTGAGAACCATTTCGCGCTTGGATCCGGCATCACCTAGGAGCGGTAGGGCGAAGTAGCCTGATTTTTTCCAGAACCTACTCGAAGTGGGTGCCTTCAATGTCAGTGGCCAGACAGGGTTGACGCCGCGCGTCGTGAGAAAATCGCCGACGACGTGTACGGTAGCGCCGACGCCGATGGCTAGGGGAGTCATAGCCAACGAATCAGTGTGCCAGGCTAGAAAGCCTAGCCCAATAGCTCCGAGCCAGCCGCCAGGTGCGCCAAAGGTGCGCAGAGCTAACCCGCCCATGTAAGCGGTAATGAGCAAAGAAGCCCAGGGGATGCCCTGGTAAGTGAGGCGCTCAGCCAAAATAGCAACTGCCCAGAAAAAGATGAGCCCCACTAGGGAATGGGTTCCTTTGCGATGCCCACCGCTGAGGGAACTTACCACCGCTGAGACAATTGAGGACACTGGCGGTATGGAATGTGCAATAGTGCCGTTTTTGTGGTCGATATCTGGAAGCATGCCCGCCCCAGCGCACGTCAACGCAGTGACCAGCAAAATCTGGGGTGATTGAACGGGGATGATATCGGTTTCAACAAGTGCCAACCAGGCTGCGGCAGCGCTCACCGAATGGGAATAACCCATCATGTAAATCTAGGCTCCTTGGGGAACTGGGGTAAAGCCCAAATTTAACATATATCGAATATATATTCGAATCAGGTTCCTAGGGCATGCGATCTACAATCGCGTCTTCCTCTTCCTCATCGGAAGGACGAGCGCGCTTCTTTGAATAACGAGGACGCACAATCGATTTCATATGCGAGGGCATATCGTCGACCATCTCCATCTTGCGCTGCACAACCGCCTCGTCCTCCTCACCAATATAGTTACCCTCTTCATCGTAGAAACGAGCGTAATACGCCTCTAACTCAGCAACGACCTGCGCATCCAACTCATCGTTGCGCACCTTCTGCCGCGCTAGCCAGAAATAGGCAAAGTAGCACATCAACGCAAAAACAGCCCACTGCACCGAGTACGAAAGATTGGGGCCGGTATCCAGTTCAGGCTCAACTGCCTTTGCCGGCGCTACCGCAGGAGCAGGATCTTCCTCAGCCAAAAGACCGTAAGCACCGGTGCCTATATCAACTCCGGTTTCATCCTTGATTTCAGGAAGATTCAATGAGGCAACCTGCCCCTCGGGAGCACCCTTACCATTGGATCCCTCACCCGGGTGAATACGCGCTTCAACCTTCACCTCACCGGCAGGTGGCGCAGGAATATCAACACCCGGCTGAGAAGCATCAAGTTCATCGGCGGGAATCCAACCACGATCAATCAAAACCACTGCCCCATTATTGGATTCAAAAGGGACAACGACGTCGTAACCGTTGAGACCCTCATAGGGGCGATTACGCACCAACAACTGATGATCCCTTAGATAATGCCCTTCCATCGCCACCGGCGTCCATTGAGTATCCGGATCAAAATCAGAGAACAAATCAGGACGCTGATCCAGCGAAAGAGGCGCAGCATGATAATTCGTAGTAATCAACGAATTCTTATGATCGAGCGCCTCTTTACGGTCCCACTGCCACGTACCTAAATAAAGGCACAGCAAGGACGCCAAAACGCAAATGATAAAACCAGCAATCCACTTGCCGGTCAAAAGAAATCGGTACACTCACACGCCTCGAAACTGAATCAAAATCAACTAGCTCACACTCTAGCCATTGTACAAATTAGTTATCCTACACAGGCAGCCTGAACACTTCCTGCCCGCACCAACCTACTCAGCAGAAGAAATCTCCTCCGTCGCCTTCCAAAACCCACGCGAGGAAAGAAAAGACTCCAAAAACTCCCGATGCTCATCACACGCCAGCCACACCTTGCGCCGCAGAGGCGTATGAATATTCGGGTTATTCCACAACAACTTCCACAGCGCTACCTCAGTACATCCCTTACGAGAGCACACCAACACCTCTTCGACATCGCCAGACTCTCGCCCCATACCAGAGGCACCCAAAGAACCTAAAAGATCCACTTCCACACACCCTCTCTGCACACACAACTCATCAACGCCCAGAATCCTCTACCACTTCACCATCAATCACCTCAACAACATCACTCCTATCCCCAGCCCCGTCCTCACCGGAGACAGACGGCTCAGGCGCCCCCGAGAAACCCCGCTCACCCTCAGCAGACCCAGCCCCCTTCACCCGACCCAAAGCAAGCTGCTGATCCACCGACAAAAACGCCGAAAAATCCTCAGAACGCGCCCGATCCTCACCATTAGCAAAAACAACAGCCACCCACGGCAACACACCAGCGGCAACAATACACGCCCACATCACCCAACCATCAGTAAACAACGCAGCAACAATACACACCACACGCAAAAACATCTTCAACGCATACGAACGAAAACGCGCATCCACACTCTCAGAATGACGCCCCTGCGCACTAGTAATCGAATGCACCTCAGGATCCGACGCCAAACCATACTGGCGCAAATCCTCCTCAGTCCAAATCTTCGACACCACGCAACCTCCACCCCATCGAAAACGAGCCGCTCCTCAGACTCACCGGTGTAACTCAACACCCCCACCAGTCTAAAACTAAACTGCAAATCCACAACTAAACACCTCACAGAAAACAAACCACCACCCCACCACCACCAGTAAGATAACTGAAGAACCCAAAAACACCGGAAGGAACCCCATGCCAGAAAACACACCCCAAACCGTCCTCGTCACCGGCGGAAACCGCGGCATCGGACACGCCATCGCCACCGCCTTCAAAGAAGCCGGACACAACGTCTGCATCACCTACCGCTCAGGCGAAGCCCCCACCGACTTCTTCGCCGTCAAAGCAGACGTCCGCGATTCCGCATCCATCGACGCCGCCTACAAAGAAATCGAAGCAAAATTCGGCCCCGTCGAAATACTCGTAGCCAACGCAGGCATCACCAAAGACATGCTCCTCATGCGCATGAAAGAAACAGACTTCACCGACGTCATCGACACCAACCTCACAGGAGCCTTCCGCGTCATCCAACGCGCCACCAAAGGAATGCTCAAACTCAAACGAGGCCGCATCATCCTCATCTCCTCCGTCGTCGGACTCTACGGCAGCCCCGGCCAAGTCAACTACTCCTCCTCCAAAGCAGCACTCGTCGGCATGGCACGCTCCATCACCCGCGAACTCGGCGCTCGCAACATCACCGCCAACGTGGTAGCCCCCGGTTTCATCAACACCGAAATGACCGCAGTACTGCCCGAAGAAACCCAGGCAAAGTACAAAGAATCCATCCCTGCCGGTAGATTCGCAGAACCCGAAGAAATCGCCAACGTCGTCACATGGCTCGCCAGCGACCAAGCGGTGTATATCTCCGGCGCTGTCATCCCCGTCGACGGCGGCCTCGGCATGGGCCACTAACTCAGAGCCCTCCTACAATAATCCCCATCTCAACGCAAAGGAAAAAACATGTCAGAACTACACGGCAAAACAATCATCATCACCGGCTCATCTCGTGGCGTTGGCGCAGACACAGCACAAATTCTCGCTGAACAGGGTGCAAACATCGTCATTAACTACCGTTCCAAAGCACCCCGCGCAGAAAAGATTGTTGCAGCAATCGAAGAAAAGGGCGGCAAAGCAATTGCCGTCGGTGCAGATATCACCAATGAAGACGACGCCCGCAACCTCGTAGACACCGCCGTCCAAGAATTCGGGGGAGTCGACTACCTCATCCTCAACGCCTCAGGCGGCATGGAAAAAGGAATGGTCGAAGATTACGCGATGATTCTCAACCGCGACTCCCAGCTACGCTTAGCACGCCTGACTGCAGAACACATGCCAGAGGGGTCCCGCATCGTTTTCGTCACGAGCCATCAAGCACACTTCATTCGCGAAGTGGAAACCATGGAGGAATACACCCCCGTCGCGCTTTCTAAGCGCGCTGGTGAAGATGCGCTCCTCGAAGAAATCCCGGCTCTGCAAGAAAAAGGCATCTCCCTGGTCGTTATCTCAGCAGACATGATTGAAGGCACCGTTACCGCCTCGCTCCTCAACCGCCTCCACCCCGGCGCTCTTGAAGCACGCCGCGAAGAAGCGGGCAAACTCTACACCGTCAACGAATTCGCTCACGAAGTCGCAAAGATGGTAACCGCCGATGTCGAAACCGGCCACACCGAACTCGTCGGCGGCGGAACCGGCTTCATCAAATAAACAAATCACCGCAGACTAAAGGGGCTGTCCACGCCACCGTGTGTACAGCCCCTTTGCGTTTAATGCAGGAGTGAAAACCCAACGAGCCTCTACTGACGCTACAGCCCCAAAAAATGACGAACCGCGTCCAGCCGATACACATTCACCTGCGCATCAGCGACCTCCCGCAGAGCCGGCTTAGCATTAAACGCAATACCAAATGCAGCCTCGCCCAGCATCAGTTCATCATTGGCACCGTCACCAACCGCCACCACATGCTGCTTCGAAACACCGGACTCCTTCGCCCACTCCTTCAACGCAGCACGTTTAGCACCAGCATCGATAACCTCACCAGCCAACTTTCCAGTCAGCACACCATCAGAAATCTCCAACCGATTCGCCCGCGCAAAATCCAAATCAATCCGCTCAGCCAACGGACGCAAAATCTCAATAAACCCACCAGAAACAGCACCCACTACATGCCCCCGATTATGCAAAGCACGCACCAGCGCAAAAGCACCAGCAGTAAACGTCAACGAATCGGCCACTTCAGAAAGTAACGACTCAGGCTGACCCTCCAAAACTGCCACACGATCTCGCAATGATCTCTCAAAATCAATCTCACCACGCATCGCAGCATCAGTAATAGCCGCCACCGCATCACCCCGACCGGCCCCAGTAGCTAACTGATCAATAACTTCCTGAGACACCAACGTTGAATCAACATCTAACAACACCAATAACTTCTCACCCGAAGTAATCGCTTCAGGAACAACAGCAAAATCAAGCCCAGCAGTCTCCGTCACCGGCAAAGAACGCAAATGATCCCGCAAGCTCTCCACCGAACCGCTGTAAGACGCAGAAGCCACATACGCCGAATACCCGGCGCTCTCAACTTCGCCCTCCACAGCAGATTCAGGAACAACCAACTCCATTCCCGCCTCAACCTCAAGACCATCAATACCACTCAATGCAGCATACAAAAGCTCCTCATCAACAACTGCATGAATCGAACCATTGGAAACGCCAACCAAGCTAAATTTCTTTGTCATAGCCACAGTCTACTGACAACCACCTCACAACACACCCACCGCATTTTCCACCCGCACCTTCACACCGCTAAAGTTAGATGCATGACCTCAGTACTAGAATTTAGCCAAGTCACCGTCACCCGCGGCACACAAAACCTCATCCATAACATCAATTGGACCGTCAACGACGGCGAACGGTGGGTCATCCTCGGCCCCAACGGTGCCGGAAAATCAACCCTCCTCTCCATTGCGGGCGCGCGTTTGCACCCCACGCGCGGCACCGTAGATATTCTGGACGAAATTCTGGGGGCAGTAGACGTCTTTGAACTCCGCCCCCGTATCGGTCTAACTTCCGCTGCTATTGCCCACACCATCCCTGAGCACGAGAAGGTCCAGGATGTCATTGTTACTGCAGCTTACGGAATTTCCGGCCGTTGGAATGAAGAATATGACGGCTTTGATACTGAGCGCGCTAACGAACTGCTAGCTGCCTGGGGCATCCAAGATCTTGCCCAGCGTACTTTCGGTAGCCTCTCCGACGGCGAGAAAAAGCGCACTCTCATCGCTCGCGCTCTGATGACCGACCCTGAACTCCTCTTGTTGGACGAGCCCGCCGCAGGCATGGACATCGCTGGTCGCGAAGATCTGGTTACCCGTCTCACCGACCTTGCACAAGATACCACGGCACCTGCGATCGTCCTTATTTCCCACCACCTCGAAGAAATTCCTCCGGGATTCACCCACGCGCTGCTATTGCGCAACGGCGAAGCGGTGGCTTCCGGCCCTATCCCAGAAACCATCACTGCAGAGAACCTTGAAAAAACGTACGGTATGGCTTTCGACCTCTCCTCAACTCCTCATGGTCGCTTCACGGCCTTCGCCCGCAACGCTCAATAAGATTCTGAAAATCAGCACTCGTGTCTAAAAAACAACTCTCTGCAGAAGATCTTGTGGAGCGCTCACAGCGTATTCAGAACATTCCTTCTGTCATGCCCCTTGATGAGATGCCTGAAGAAACCGCCCGGTATTTTCAGCAGCTTACCGACGTCAAACTCCGGTCCTTGCGCGAACCCCAATGGGGTATTTACATCGCCGAATCTTCCAAAGTTATTCGACGGGCGCTAGATACCGGTCACACACCCCATGCCTTTCTCATGAGCGAGAAATGGGCAGATGATCTTTCGGATGTTTTGTACGCTCACCCGAACACTCCCGCTTATGTGGGTTCCGAAGATAAATTGGAGCGTGTTACCGGTTTCCACCTTCATCGAGGGGCGCTGGCGGCGATGATTCGCCCGGAACCGGTCTCGGTCAAGGGTTTGGTGCAGGACGCGCAGCGTGTAGCTATCTTGGAAGATATTGTGGACCACACCAATGTGGGGGCTATTTTTCGTTCGGCAGCAGCATTGAACGTTGATGCAGTTTTGGTGACCCCGCGCTGCGCTGATCCTTTGTATCGTCGTTCTATTCGAGTTTCGATGGGCACTGTCTTTCAAGTGCCTTGGGCACGGATGGAGCAGTGGCCGGACGCATTGGATATTCTCCACGAGCAAGGGTTTACGACCGCCGCATTAGCTCTGGAAGAAGATTCGCTTACTCTGACGGACTTAGCCCGACGGCACCCCGAGCGTCTTGCATTGGTCTTGGGTACTGAGGGGCACGGTCTGCACCCACGTACTTTGCAGAAAACTTCCCACACCGTCATGATTCCTATGTCCAACGGTGTTGATTCGCTGAATGTTGCCGCTGCTTCGGCGGTAGCTTTCTGGGAGACTCGTCCTGAGTCAGCATGATTTTGGTGATATTCACGGTCAAATCGTGCTGGGGGAGTACGAGCGGTGTTATTGTAGAGAGCTGGTTAGTTTAACCGGCACATTCAATGAGATAACATCTCAACCCGTTTCAAAAGTTCCTGGCAAAATCCAGGGATAGAAGAAGGTATTACTATGAAGTCAGAAATCCATCCTGATTACCACGCGGTACTATTCCGCGACCTTGCATCAGGCAAGACCATCCTCACCAAGTCCACCATGACCTCAAATAAGACTGAGACTTGGGAAGACGGCAACGAGTACCCCCTCGTCGAGGTTGAAATTTCCTCCGAGTCACACCCGTTCTACACCGGTAAGCAGCGCATCATGGACTCTGCTGGTCGCGTGGAGCGCTTCAACGCTCGTTTCAAGAACTTCGGTAAGTCCGCTTAAGTTTCTTTCTAACCTTGAGTTAGAGCTACACCCCACACCCGTGAAACATCACAGGTTGTGGGGTGTTTTATATCTAAGCCACTACAATAGGGGACAAAGGGCGTCGTGCCCGAATCCGCTTCATTGGTTTAACGTACAAGGGAATTTCACTATGTCTCATACCGGTTCAGAGGCAACCGCACCCCGCAAAAAACGGGGGAAACTTATAGCTGGCATCATCCTGGCGATTGTGTTGCTTCTAGGTATTGGTGGATGCGCCTATATCGCATCCATCGGAGCTGCTTGGAACAATGGCACAGAGAAATTCTCTGGTAGCGAGTTCCCGTCTGATGACGGGAATGCCGCGAAAGTGGATGAATTCACCAAAAAGGTTCAGGCTGATAAAGATGCTCTTTCTAAAGACGCCACCGTTACAAACGACGCCGGAAAAAACAACGCTACCGAGAACGACAAAAACGGTAATGGCATTGCGGACAGCGTTGAAAACGGCAAAGTGACCGCGCGTCCTGCAGAAACGGGTGCTACCGATATTCTGTTGCTAGGCAGCGACTCGCGTGCCGGTTCTGCCGAGGCAGCTACTGTGAGCGGACAGCGCGCCGATACCATCATGCTATTGCACGTACCCAAAGACGGCTCAGATGCATATCTCATTTCGATTATGCGCGATACCTGGGTGAATATTCCTGGGTACGGTTCTGCAAAGATTAATGCCGGACTCAACTACGGCGGTCTTGACCTTCAGGTAGCCACCATTGAACAGCTCTTGGGTACTCGAATCGATCATATCGCCGAAATTGATTTCGCCGGATTTAAGGGTCTCACAGATGAGCTGGGTGGCGTGACCGTGCAGGTTCCGTTGAACTTCCAAACCGATGACTACACCTTTACCCAGGGTCCTATGCACTTGAACGGCGATCAGGCTCTTCAATTCGTTCGTCAGCGCTATCAGTTTAGCGACGGCGATTACCAGCGCGTCCGTAACCAGCGAATCTATATGAATGGGTTGCTTGATACCATCAAGAGCAAGGGCGCCTTCGAAAATGCAACTCAGTTCAAGTCAATGGTTGAAACTATTTCTCCCTATGTCACGGTCGATTCCGGTTTATCGGCCGGTGAAATCGCTAAGATTGCGGCTCCCTATATTGGCAGCGGAGGAGTAAATCTTCATATGATGACTCTTCCCAACGCTGGCACAGGCTGGTCAGCAGATGGTCAGTCCATCGTGGTGCTAGACCAAGCAGCTACCTCTGATCTCAGCCAATCTCTTACCAACGGTACGATGAGCGATTACATTTCTCGTTACGGGGAAGACTAACGATGAAGTAGCTCAGAATTTCTGAGTGCTCACACAGGAAAGGGGCTGTTCACTGAGGTGAACAGCCCCTTTCCTGTATGGGATATCTGACAGTTACTGGTCAGAGGTAGCCTCCATAGGGGGTCGTCCCATGAAAAGACCGAGGAAAACAATGGAAGCTCCTAGCACTATTGCCAAGATGCCCAACATCGGTTCTGCGAAGACCACGAACACACCGCCGATCAGGATGAGCGCCCCTACAATGCCCAGGAGCAAGGCAATACGACGATTGGGGTTTTCTACACCAGCACCGCTCTTCACCTCCACTGAACCGGGGCTATCAGAGGCTGTGCCTCCTCCTACTGAGAACGATCCCACCAAACCGCGTTTTTTCTTTGATAGATTCTGGCGATTTAGTTCACCCTCTGTTGGTTCGTATGACTCCGGAACCTTAAAATTTTCGGTTTCAGGCAGAAGCTCAGGAACATTGTTGGGCAATTCTTCGAACCATTCGGCAGGAAGTTCTGAGGCTCTAACCGCTTGAACGGTCAGCGAAAGTTCAAAGGCATTGCCTCGGATAGTTCCCCACGCACTGGTGAGCTTGTTGCGCTCAAACGCATAACGAATGACAGGGGCAAGTTGCTCAGACATCTGGGTGCTTAGCCTGCCCACTTTCTTGCGATCGTGGAAGACTTCGACAGAGTCAATAAAACTGCCATCAGGCTGACGAAGTGCGTTGACTTCTAGAGAGAGGATAACCCGGCCTTCGCCGCTGGGCGGCAAAATGCTGTGAAGGTACTCCGCGTAATCCTTCTCATCCAGGACCTTCATAGATGGACCTTGCGGGAGCAAAGTAGCCTGCGTGGGTGCCTGATTCAAGGGAAAGAGGGAATGGGCAGGGCTGAGAGATAGTAGCCCCTCGCTCTCAATGAAGCTTTCTCCGTCGCGTCGTCGCAGGACGGCAGAAAGCTGCAGGTGCGCGATAGCGTCGTAACCTGATGCCACGACTCGAGTAATGGGTTTCCAGTACTCGGCAGAATCGGCAGGGGAGAGACGTCCAATTTTGATGTCGTCTATATAGACGGCAATGCTATTGGGTTCATAGGGATTGTTAGGTTCAGGAATAAGTCGTGCTTCACCGTTCCACACCTTTTCTCGATCAATTTGGAGCTCCTCAAAGACCTGAAGAATCTCGGCATCGTAGTAATCATCGGTAATAACCCTGAGGGTTCCGCGATCTCCGAGTGAGTAATCGGTCAAGGCATGCTCCTTCTTTTCATCGCATTTTCTCAAGTTATAGCTTCTCACGAAAAAGCCGGTTTGACAGTGCTTATCATGTCAAACCGGCTCTTATCTTTACTTTTTCTCAGAGAGCTCTCAGAGTAAGTAAGGAATATGAATCAAATAATGCTCTACCCCTGGTTGAAATGCTGACCGCGCAGGGCTCGCTGTGCGTCATCGAGGAGTTCGAGCAGCAGACGGCGGAGGGCAGAAGGTGCTTGAGGATGTTTATCGAGCCATTCTTTGGTCTGCCTTACGACAGGATTATTGTCCCCCTTTCCGTCGGCAATGTTTACCTGGGGGTAAAGGCCTAGGATCACACGCGATGCCATTCCAATGGATTTTTCCTGCCAGGTATTCAGTAGGGCATCGAAATATTGCAGGTCTAGTCCTTCCCTCAAAGTGGAAGAGCCGTGTTGGAAACCACGTGCTGTAGCCGTGAGAATATCGTTAGACAGCTCTGAGTCCGTAAGGACGCGATGAAACGCCTTCACTTTGTTCTCCCGCTGGGGAAGGGAAGCACTAGCTTCCGCGTATCCTCGGTCTCCGAGAGCGCTGGCTGTGTGGGCTTGAGCTTGCTGCAGGATATCTTCGGTGGTTTCGTTAAGGCATGCAAGTGCCTTGAGTGCAGACCATCCAAGGGTGGGATTCAGATGCATGCCTGGGAATCCATCGGTTTCTGCTGTGGAGCCAACAACTGCACCCGGGGCGAATAGTTCGGCAACCTCTTTCCCCTCAGGAGTATGGGCTGCTACCGAAAGAATGGCGCGGATTAGAATGAGCTGCTGGTCGCTTCCTGGTTCCGCAGAGGCACTTGCCTTCTTGAGAGCTGCTAGGAGCGAATCCCACAGGGGTAAACGTTGTTCAGCGGGAACGTAGTGTGCAATTGCTGTTTGCGCCTGGGAGGTAATGCTGGTCAGCAGGGTGGCTGATTTTTCTTGAGCCAAGCTATTCTCGACGGCGACGAGGAACTCGTGAACTTCTAGTTCGGCATCGCGCACCTGGTTCCAGAGGCTACCCCAGATGAGCCCACGGGACAGAGAATCTGAGACAGTCGAGACATATTGGAGGGCGGTTGCCCGCCCATTCTCTGGGCTGACAACTACTTTTGCGTAGGTGAGATCTTCTGTGTTGAGCAAAATGGCATCGGCTTCAGTAACAGAAAGTTTCTGGCTCTCCGAGAGCGGTACAGTCACGAGCGAATGGTCGCCAGCAGGGATTTCTAGCGGTATGGTGTCAGTGAGTTCTAGCTGGGAGTCCTGGAGCTTGAAGGTGCCAATATTGAGCTGGTGGGGGCGTCCTATGCTAGGGGACACGGCTGCAGGTAGTTGCTGCTCCACCTCAAGTTTGAGGAGGTTTCCTGCTTTGTCGTATCGTCGATGCGCGTAGAGCTTCGATAGACCTTTGGTCTGCAACCAGGCTGATGCCCAGGTAATGACGTCTCGTTCAGAAACTTCATCGAGCACGGTGAGGAAATCATTCAGAGTGGTGTTGCCACCGGCAAAGCGTTTGAAATAAAGACGGGCGGCTTGGATGAAAGTTTCAAAACCTACGTAGGCAACAAGCTGTTTGAGAGCTGATGAACCCTTGGCGTAGGTAATACCGTCAAAATTCTGTTTTGCAGCTTCAAGATGGGGAATTTCAGCCACGATGGGGTGGGTGGTCGGCATCTGGTCTTGAGTATAAGCCCATGCCTTACGACTGTTGGCGAAGGTTACCCATGCCTCATCGAACTGCCCTGCTTGTTTTGATCCCAGAGTTCCCATGAACTCGGCAAACGACTCTTTCAGCCAAAGATCATTCCACCATTTCATCGTGACGAGGTCACCAAACCACATATGGCTCATTTCGTGGCAAATGACGTTCGCACGCGCCTCTAGCTGGGCTTCAGTCGCCCCGGATTCAAACAGATAGCTCTCGGTAAATGTAACCATGCCGGGGTTTTCCATTGCGCCCAAGTTATATTCCGGCACAAATGCCTGCTCGTATTTGGGGTAAGGGTAGGGATAATCAAAGAGGTCCTGGAAGAAGTCGAGACCTGCTTTGGTAACGCTGAAAATGTCGTCAGAGTCAAAGTGCTCTTTAAGGGAGTGGCGGCAGTACGCCACTAGTGGCATCGCCCCCGAATTGATTGCGGATTGAGGCTCGTATCGGTCCGTTGCTACAAAGTATTCACCCGCCAAAATAGTGGTGATATACGTCGAGATTCGCTCTGTTGACTTGAAGACTCGTTTTGTAATCGAGCTATCAGAAGGATCCTCAACGGTGCGTTCTAACTCGGCGTTGGAGCTGACCACCCAATTTTTAGGGGCGGTAATGCGGAAATTGAAAACTGCTTTGAGGTCTGGCTGTTCAAAGTTCGGAAAGACGCGGCGAGCATCGGCTGGTTCGTACTGGGTATAGAGATAGGTGCGCTGGTCGCTGGGGTCGATAAACCGGTGCATTCCCTCGCCAGAACGGGAAAAATAAGATCTGCCGTGAATGGTTAATATATTTTCTTTAGCCAAATTCTTGAGGATGATGCGTGAGCCTTCAACGGCGTCGTTGACGTTGAGATGCCGACCATTGAGTTTTACTGAATCGACAGAGTGGTGGATGTAGTCGATGAACGTTGACCCACCTTCCTGGGCCGCGAATTTCACGGTGGTAACCGTGGGGTAGGAGTCGAACGTCGTATCGGACGCGTAGGTAAGGTCGACGTGCACATCGTAGGTATCGACGGTGAGGAGGTTTGCTCGCTCACTGGCTTCTTGCTGAGTAAGATTTTCATTGTTCACAGAAATAATGTAGCAACAGATACATCTGGACTATAAATAGGTGGGGCTTCTTTGTGAAGGCGACCTTACATCAAGTTGTGGTGCGAAACACTCCAAAAGAGATCGCCTCGATTTGCGTCCCTTCAGATACCCGTGTAAATTATTACCTGTTGCCAAGAGAGGTTTGAAAAAACAACTCTTACACATCACCTGCGCGGGTGGCGGAATAGGCAGACGCGCTAGCTTGAGGTGCTAGTCCTCATATATCGAGGGTGGGGGTTCAAGTCCCCCTCCGCGCACAAAGTATATATAAAAAAGAGCTCCACAGAATGTGGGGCTCTTTTCTTGTTGATATCTTCTGGTGATAAGAGGAGCCCCGTACTTTCAAGTACGGGGCTCACACTTTATTTTGAATTTAATATCTCTTAGAAGATGAAGGAGAGAGCAAAAACCCAGATGCACATGATGGCCAACAGTGCCAAGCTGTATTTGATGGCCGCATTTGTAATCTTTGCCTCCTCTCCCGACATGTTAACCGATGCCGCAGCGATTGCAATCGACTGGGGCGAAACCATCTTCGCCACGACACCACCAGCGGTATTGGCAGCAACAAGGAGGTTCGGGCTTGCACCAATCTGCTGTGCCGTCGTTGCCTGTAGAGCAGCGAAGAGGGTGTTGTTATTGACTACCGAACCGGTTACAAACACGCCAATCCAGCCGATGACGGGGGAGAGGAAGGGGAATATGACTCCAGTCTTTGCCACCGCCAACGCAATGGATGAGCTCATGCCGCCAAAGTTCATAACGTTAGCAACTGCCATCACTAAGCAAATCATGACTACTGGCTTCCACAGCTGCAAGATAGCGCCCTTGAATTCTTCACCAGCTTCTTTCCATGAAATGTTAGAAACAACGATAGTGAGTAAAACAGCAAGCAAAATAGCTGTACCTGAAGCGCCGATAATGGACCAGGTGTAAACGGCTGTCATTGGTTTAGGAGTCTGAACAATGGGGGCAACCTGCTCAATTTTCTGGTGCAATGCTGGCATCTGAATCTTGATATTGCTCCATGCCAATAGACCTTTTTCGCCCCATAGAGCTTTCACTGCAGGAACGGACCACAAAAGAATGAATCCAGAGAGAATTAAGAAGGGGCTCCATGCCTTGAGGATTTCACTAGCCTTGAACGAAGTGTTTGATTCGTGTTCCAAAGCAGGTGCATTTTCCTCGCGGTAGATATAGGAAGGTTGCCATTTCATGCAGATAAGAGCAAGAATTACTAACCCAACCAGCGGAGGAACAATATCGACGAGTTCAGGACCGACTGTAGTGAGAATAAGAGCTTGCAGACCAGAAACGACGATACCTATGACGAGCGCTACCCAGCCAACCTGGCGAACTCCTCGTAAGCCGTCTTGTACAAGAACAATGAGCAGCGGAATAAAGACGCTGATAATTTGCAAGACCGGCACCATTTCCGCGTTAAGAGCTGAAGGGTCTACGCCACCTTGTTTAGCGCCAACTATTACAGGGATACCGATTGCACCGTAAGCACCGGACGCTACGTTGGCAATCAAAGAGTAGAGGGACGCTTTAATCGGGTTGAAACCCAAGGTGACGAGTAGTGCGGCACAGATAGCAATCGGAATACCGAATCCAGCAGCGCCTTCAAGGAAGCCGCCGAAGCAAAAAGCAATGAGCAAAACCTGAAGTCGTTGATCTGCGGAGATAGCGGAGATCGATCCCTTAATTACGGTAAAATTCCCGGCTCGAACAGTGATTCTGTAAAGCCACACAGCCATCAAAACAATCCAGCCGATGGGCCACAGGCCGTTTAGAACGCCGTACCCCGAGGCGGAAAGAGACGCCGCAAGAGGCATGTGGAACACAAAGACGGCTAGAACAACAGTTGTTATGAGAGAAACTATTGCTGCGTTGAGGCCGGACCATTTGAGGACGGTCAGCCCCAAGAGGAAAATAATAATCGGAATAGCCGCGACCAGTGCGGAAAGATAGGGAGAGCCCAGAGGATCATAGACCTGCTGCCACATGTGTGAGATTCCTTTTCAAGAGGTTTTGGTCTGAGAGGAAAAATATCGTCAAACCTGAGTGTACAGATAGAAATTTCCCCCTTGCTCTCTAGAAAAATAATGAACTCAGCTACGGAAGTAATTAGAGTCAATCTACACTAAAGCTACATTTCAACGGATTTATGTAGCTAACCTATTTCATGCTAAAGACATGAAGCTGCCGTCCGTTTAAAAAGTGTGATGAGCTTTATATGGCGGAATAATTAACATTTAGAAACATTTATAATGTGATGTAAAACAAAGTGTCAATTTGGCTTTATGTGGTTTTCCGGGATTTTCCAACGGAATGACCTGCGTGAATAGTTGTTCAACCGCACCGAAGCGCACAGATAACAACATGAAATCCCAAATCCCTTCTCTAGAAGGTGTTTAATGGGTTTAACCCGTTAGTTACCCCTCGAGGAAGGCGTTGAAATGACAACCGCTCCGAAAAACGGCAGGAAGCTCGGCATTCTAGGTGCAGGCGGCGTTGGTTCTGCAACTGCGTATGCAGCAATGCTTCGTGGAACTGCAGATGAAATCGTCATCTACGATATCGCTACTGAGCGAGCTATCGCTGAAGCTCTGGATATTTCACACGGTTCGATGTTCGCCCATGAAGCCACCGTCATTGGTGGATCGGACGTAGAGCTTTTGCGCGATTGCGATTTGATTATCGTTACCGCAGGTGCTCGCCAGCAACCTGGTCAGCCCCGTCTTGAGCTGGCCGCAGCGAACGTCCGAATCTTTGAATCAATGCTCCCTCCCATCATGGAAGTGGCTCCCAATGCCACTTTGATGATTGTTACTAACCCCTGTGATGTTCTGGCGGTAGTAGCCCAAAAAATTACAGGACTTCCCACTGAGCGTTGCTTTGCATCAGGTACTGTTCTTGACTCTTCCCGCCTACGCTGGCTCATCGCCGATCGCGCAGATGTTTCCATGCGTTCAGTTCACGCAAACATTATCGGTGAACATGGCGATTCTGAGTTCCCCGTATGGACAGCCGCCAACATTGGTATGGTCCCCATCGATGAGTGGACCAAGGGCGGTGAAATCATTTTCACCCCTGAGGTCAAGGAAGAACTTGCACTCGAAGCTATGCAGGCAGCCTACCGCATCATTGAGGGCAAGGGATCTACAAATTACGCAATTGGTATTTCTGCAGCTCGAATTGCAGAAGCAATTCTTAAAGGTCAGCGCGCAGTGCTACCTGTCTCAACTCAAATCAATGGTCGCTATGGCATTGAGGGCGATGCAGCTCTTTCCTTGCCCTCCATCGTTTCTTATGGGGGAGTCGAACAGGTTCTTGAGATCCCACTGGGCGACGAGGAAATCGAAAAACTGCAGAAATCAGCTGCAGCTATCAATAACTCGTTGAAGCAAATTGGTTTCTAACCAATACTCACGATTGAGTAACTACACTCAAGCTCAATAAGCAAGAGGCAAAGAAAATATAAACGGTGGTGAAGATATTTCTTCGCCACCGTTTTGCATATGAGATTAGATATCTATCACCTAAATAAATGAGACTGTCTTGTGCACGCGGATGACCCGACGGCGCAACCAGAAGCGACGTCGTCCACCATAAAGAATGACTGAACGCGCAAGTTCCCAGCGCCCATACTCTGAATGTTCCATCACACGAGCACGTGCTTCTTTCACGCTCTCATGCGGTTCTACAGTGATAGTAAGGTATTCAAACCTCTGATCTTTACCTGCAATACGAACATTTGCGAAGCCCACCTCTTGTTCTCGCAAATTTTCCTCCCAAATACTTTTGCTGATGCGAAATCCGCGATAACGTCTAAGGTATGAGTAACGAATCTCGAGCTGCGCTAGCAGCATTAACCAATGCTCTTGAAGAGCATCTTACCGCTATCGTCAACCGTCGGGGTGAACACGATCCCGCTATTGATAATGCTTATGTAGCAGTCGCTAACGCCTTCGAGAGATATGAAGAGACCCTCTTCGACGATTATGAAGAAGTAACCCCGCTTGAAGTTTTCTTGGATGAAGAAGACGAGGACTTTGAGGATGACTTCGATGAAGAGGACGACATCGAGTTTGAGGAAGACGACAACTTAGAACAGTAAGCTGCTGAGAGGTATTCTATCCTCTAAAATTCCTAGAGATGCAACACAGTGGTGTAAATCAATCACTGTGTTGTTGCTTTAACCGGTAAAGTTTCGTGGGTGGAATGGATACAAGCAATTATTTTGGGCCTGGTGCAAGGCCTCACCGAGTTCTTACCGATTTCGTCCTCAGGACATATTCGAATCGTAAGTCAGTTCTTACCCGATACCGCCGACCCTGGCGCAGCATTTACTGCGATTACTCAGCTGGGTACGGAAACTGCAGTTTTGGTATTTTTCTGGCGCGATATCGTTCGGATTCTTAAGAACTGGTTTGGTTCGCTCACCGGGCGGGTTGATAAAAAAGACCCCGACGCACGGATGGGCTGGTTCATTATTATCGGTTCCTTGCCCATCGGTATTTTGGGTCTATTATTGGAAAATGCAATCGATACTACTTTCCGCTCTATGTGGATTGTGGCAACTATGCTGATTGTTTTCGGTATTTTCCTGGCTATTGCAGACCGCATTGGTAAGGAACAGCGTGAACTTCACGATTTGACCGTAAAACACGGTATTATCTACGGATTTGCACAGGCTCTCGCGCTGATCCCCGGTGTATCTCGCTCCGGCGGTACCATTACCGCGGGCTTGCTGATGGGCTATACCCGTGAAGCAGCTGCTCGTTATTCTTTCTTGCTGGCATTGCCCGCTGTGTTCGCTTCTGGTCTTTACAAGTTTGCAGATAGCCTGTCTGAAGGATTCACTGGATATTATGGTCTTGGTTCAACTCTGGTTGCTACCTTGGTCGCGTTCGTGGTCGGTTACTTCATTATTGGATGGTTCCTGAAGTTCGTATCAAACAATAGCTACTCAATCTTTGTTTGGTACCGCATTGCATTGGGCATCTTGCTCTATGTGCTGTTGGGCTTCGGCATCCTTGCACCTAATAGCTAAAACTTCCCATACTCGCTCTTCTCATTAGAGGGGAGCGAGTATTGTTTTACCTGTAAATAGTTTTTCGAAAGGATTTTAATGCGCGCGTGGAAGTCTGCTGAAGTACCTCAGCTCCCTGGCAAAGCTCCCCAGCCTAAGTTATATGATTCGGCAGCTCAGAAGATTGTTGAGCTTGAAGCGGAGGACACCGCCAGCCTCTATGTTTGCGGAATTACCCCTTATGACGCTACTCATATGGGGCATGCTTCCACTTACGTAGCATTCGATATGCTTAACCGCGCCTGGAAAGACGCAGGCAGCGACGTCATCTATGTGCAGAATGTGACTGACGTTGACGACCCTTTGCTGGAGCGCGCAGAGGCTACCGGTGTTGATTGGCGAGACTTGGCCGAGGAACAGACTGACCTTTTCCGTGCTGATATGGAGGCTCTCAACGTTATTGCCCCCGACCATTACATGGGCGCGGTGGAGACTATTCCCTTGGTCGTAGAAGCTGTCGAGACTCTGCTTGAACGAGGAATTGCCTACCGTGTAGAAGGGTTTGAAAAGGACGGTGTTCAGCAACCTGCCGGTGATGTCTACTTCGACGTCAACCGCGCGGCTGAAATCAATGTAGAGGATCCCGAGCACTGGGTCTTGGGTCAGATTTGTAATCTAGACCGGGACGCCATGTACCCCATCTTTGCAGAACGCGGTGGAGACCCCCAACGTCCAGGTAAGCGCGACCCCTTTGATCCGCTTCTATGGCGGGTTGAGCGCGATGGTGAGCCCTCATGGGACGGGCGTTCGCTCGGCAAGGGGCGCCCCGGCTGGCATATTGAGTGCACCACGATTGCGCAAAAGTATTTGCCGGCGCCCTTTTCAGTTCAAGCGGGTGGTTCGGATCTTCAGTTCCCTCACCACGACATGGGAGCGGGACACGCCTATGCTCTCACAGGTAAACCCATGGCGCGCCATTATGCACATGCCGGCATGGTAGGGCTCGACGGCGAAAAGATGAGTAAGTCTTTGGGCAACCTTGTGTTGGTGTCCAAGCTGCGTGCGCAGGGTGTTGACCCCAGTGCTATCCGGCTTGCAATTCTGGCGAATCACTACCGTGATGACTGGTTCTGGACCGACGATATTCTAGAAAAAGCCAAGACTCGTTTGGAAGTATATCGGCAGGCTATCGGTTTAGCGTCAGCCGAAACGGATGAAGCTGCGGAAGCTACGCTCAAAACCGTACGAAAGTTCCTGGCCGATGATTTGAATACCCTGGATGCTCTCTCAGCGCTTGATGATTGGGCTCTGTCCACCCTCAAGAATGGTCGCGGTGGCGGTGCGAAACTCATCACTGACCTGTTGAACGCGCGCTTGGGCGTTATCCTTTAGCATGAACTGTTTATCAAAGGAGGGGGACCGAAAAATCGGTTCCCCTCTTTTGCGATTACGGCTAAAGCATTAACCGTCTCGTCTTTTAAGAAAGCGCTCGAATTCGGCCGCTATATCTTCACCCGACATATTTTCCAGAGATGAATTTTCTTGATCGGATTCAAGCTGCTTGACGTAAGCGGCGAGTTCGGGTTCTTCTTCCATGAGTTCTGCTGCACCGCGTTCCCACGCATGTGTTTCTTCTTCAATGGTGCGCAGGGGAATTGCTAGTGAAAAGAGTGATTCTATGCCGCGAAGCAGTTCCAATGTGGCTTTGGGGTGCGGTGGGTGCCCAGCATAGTGAGGAATCGAAACCCAGAGCGAAAGATCTGAGATTCCATATTGACGAGCAGTATGAGCCAGTACACCAATGATGCCCGTGGGGCCGGTGTAGGACTGCTGATGAACCCTATCGTTCTCTCGCAGTGTCGGGGAATAGCTAGTGACGTTGACCGGAAATACTTGAGTGTGGGGCACTTCGGCTAGCAAAGCGCCCAGTAAGACGATGTGGTCGACGCCAAACTCGCGCGCTGCGCCCATTAAGGCAGCCACAAATGTATGCCATTTGAGCTGTGGTTCAGGACCTGTCACTGTGATGAAATGTATGCGGCGACTCTCGTCCGTCCAACGATGCATAGAAATTGACGGCCAGGTGATTTGACCGGTTCCGTCGTCCTGCGAAATGAGGAGGGGACGGTTAGTGGTGAAGTCATAGAAATCTTCGCTTTCAAAACCAGAAAGTTCCTGTGCAGAATATATTCTTTCCAGGTAGGTCAGGGTTTCTGTTGCTGCCGAGCCGGCGTCATTCCAACCTTCAAATGCGCACAGCATTACCGTGGTGTACCCCGAATCATCAGAGGAGGACTGGGAAAAAAGGTTTTCTGGAAAATGATTAGCAAAAGACACCAGACCATTCTAGTGGTGATTTTTGAATTCCACAGCCCCTCAGAGCATGTTGGGGAGAACAAAACCTGTAATCTGGGAGGAAATAGAAAAGGGAGATATGGAAAAAAGCCTGGGTCTAAAAATTATGAAGGTGCGTGGGGTACCTGTTTATCTAAAGCCTTCGTGGTTTGTGCTGATGCTGGTGGTGAGCCTTGGATACGGGCTCTTATTGCAGAGTCTTTCTTCCTCCAGCGGTCTCCGCCCCTTTATCATCTCCTCCGTGCTGGCTATCCTGGTGGCGCTAGGAGTATTGATTCACGAGGTAGCGCACGCTGTGGTGGGGCTTGCTCGGGGTCAAAAAGTTCTCTATATTTCGCTGACCCTGTGGGGCGGTGTCACCAAATTAACACCTGGAACAGCAGTTTCTTCATTCTTAGTTTCTATGGCAGGCCCGCTGGTAAACCTGCTTTTTGCAGGTTTGTTGTGGCTGATCGCGGGCTTGTTAGGGCCTTCCGCCTGGGGACTGGGTTTCCTGCTGGCAGCACAAGCAAACTTCTTTATCTCTCTTTTCAATCTTGTTCCTGCCTATCCGCTCGACGGCGGACATGCATTGGAAGCGTTGATTACCCACTTCACGAGACTGCGTTCTCAGGGCGTGAAGTACACGGCATGGGTCACGCTGATGATTATTCCTATCTTCATCGCAGCATTCATTTACTTCGGATTGACATCAAGCATGGTAAATCTAGCCATCTTAGTGATGGTGTGTAGCTACCTCTGGTCAGCCGGTTTTCCTGCCCTTACCTCGGTTGGAAACCAGAGTTCGTCGTCAGACCGGTTGCGGGTAGAAAATATTTGCCAATCGGCAGTGTTTGTTCAAGAAAATGAGCAAATTGTGGATGTCGCATCTGGGTGGGACGGGCACTCCTCCCTGCTGGTAGGTTCTCCAGAACATTCGTCATCGTGGGTTCCTGCCGAGGCACTACGGTCGGCTATTTCGTCGGGGCAGCTCAACGAACCTATTGCACAGCTAGCGGTACCTCTGGGGGTAGGAATTCCCCTCAGCGGGACAAGGCTAGATACTCTGGATTACTTCAATGGAGCTGTTTTCTCAGCTCAGCAAGACTATTACATCCGCGGGGAAGTTCCTCTGGCCTATCCCGTAGTAGATCGTCACAGAATTGTTGGTTTGCTGATTCACCGCACCATAGCGCAGGCTCTCTATGAAGAATCTTCATATTTGCGCCGTACATATCCCGCAGGAAACTAACAGTGTTAGGTCAAGCTCACTCCAGAAGATAGCCGGTGTGTCAGGCTTCTTTTCTGCAAGAATAGACAGTAACTCTTACTTATAGCTCTTTTCAGGAGAACTTTTCACCGATGCAGAATTACACACCCACCGGCAGCATCAATCGTCGGGGACCTTTCCGTATAGGGGAGCGAGTGCAGCTCACCGACGAACGTGGCAAAATTTCAACAATCACGCTGGCTGCTGGCGGGGAGTACCATTCCCATCGGGGATACTTCAAACATGATGAATTGATTGGTGCCCCTGAAGGCACGGTCATCGAGAATTCAGAAGGTCTGAAAATTCAGACAATGCGCCCTCTTTACCGGGACTTTGTTCTGTCGATGCCTCGTGGCGCAGCCGTTGTTTATCCCAAAGACGCCGGTCAGATTGTAACCATGGCGGATATTTTCCCAGGCGCGCGTGTCATCGAGGCCGGCGTCGGTTCGGGCGCGCTCTCAATTTCGCTATTGCGAGCTATCGGTGATTTCGGGCATCTGCGTTCCTTCGAACGACGTGAAGAGTTTGCAGAAATTGCGCGAGGAAATGTAGAAACCATGTTTGGCGGACCGCACCCCGCATGGGAAATCACTTTGGGCGATCTTGCAGAAACCTTGGGCGATGTCGAAGAACCTGCCTCTGTGGATCGCGCCGTCTTAGATATGCTCGCCCCCTGGGAGTGCATCGACGCCGTGGCAACAGCACTTGCCCCCGGCGGCGTGATCATTTGTTATGTAGCCACCGTGACCCAGCTTTCCCGTACCGCTGAAGCTTTACGCGCTGACGGACGTTTCACCGAGCCAGAATCCCACGAAACGATGGTTCGGGGATGGCATGTGGAAGGTCT
The DNA here is from genome assembly GCF_042677725.1 of Rothia amarae. Lineage (NCBI taxonomy): Bacteria > Bacillati > Actinomycetota > Actinomycetes > Micrococcales > Micrococcaceae > Rothia > Rothia amarae. Next base: position 6,962 of record NZ_JBHUCN010000005.1, on the reverse strand, counting down.
TGCCGTACGCCCAGACCACCGCATGGTAGCCCACACTGGCTTCCTGATTACTGCTCGAAGACTGGCCGACGGTGCCGTCCGCCTGGCTCCCAAGCGCCGCGCGTCGAAAACCGAATTTTCTCAAGAAGACATGAATGCCTGGTCGCCCGCGGCTCTGGGCGAGCGTAATGTGTCTGATCGCAAACTACGCCGAGCAGCCAAAGATGCGCTAAACCTTGCGGAGAAATCAGCTATTTCAACAGAGGCAGCCCACGAGAGCGAATAGGCACTACCCGCGAAGATCGTGAAGAACGAGGAGGAGAACATGTCAGAGCAAGCTGAGAAGAATGTTTCTGCGCAGGATTTTGAACGTATTATGCGCCAGCTGAATGTCGCAAATGAGGGTCGGAGAAATCTTGACCGTCAATTGCGTGTAGCTAGCGAGCGCAATCAGAAACTGGTGACTGCGTTAGCAAAGACTAAAGCTGAAATTGAGAATCTCAGACTAGCTCTTTCCCAGGAAGTTACTCCTCCGCTCAACACTGCGACAGTCCTTGACGTACATACCGGGGGTATGACCTATGACGACTTGGCGGAGGGAAAGACTCCTGCCGAGTTGGAAGAATACCTCGATGTTATGCTCTCCGGTCGGCGCGTGCGCATTACTTGCTCACCGCTGTTGAAAATTGGGCAGGTGAAACCGGGTATGACCGTTCTGCTGAATGATCAGACTCAAGCCGTTTTGAGCTTAGGCTTTGAATCCTTGGGTGAGGTTGTGACTATCCGAGAAATTTTGGATGATTCCCGCGCTGTGGTTGATATGCCTAATCAGGCAAAAAGCGTGGTGCGTATTTCAGAGAATCTGAACGCTTCATCGCTTACCCTGGGTGACACCGTTACCTATGATTCAAGGATTGGGATGATTACCGGTCTTGTACCAACGAACGATGCCCAAGAGCTGGTACTGGAAAAAGTTCCCGACATCAGTTATGCCAATATCGGTGGACTGAGTACTCAAATTGGCCAGATTCAAGACGCCGTTGAGCTGCCATTTTTGCACCCTGAGATTTTTCGCGTCTACAATCTCACCCCGCCCAAAGGTATTTTGTTGTACGGCCCTCCCGGCAACGGTAAGACTCTCATTGCTAAAGCTGTGGCGAACTCACTGGCGGCTCGTATAGAGGCCTTGCATCCGGGGCAGAAGCGCACGGGATACTTTTTGAATATTAAGGGTCCCGAGCTATTGGACAAGTACGTGGGGGAGACGGAACGGCAGATCCGCGATATCTTTACCGCTGCGCGTCAAAAGGCTGAAGAAGGAAACCCCGTGGTGGTTTTCTTCGATGAGATGGAATCTCTTTTCCGCACGCGCGGTAGCGGACGAAGCTCCGACGTGGAGACCACCATCGTGCCGCAGTTGCTATCAGAAATCGATGGTGTGGAAGCACTTGATAATGTCATCGTCATTGGTGCAACGAACCGGGAAGATATGATTGATCCTGCTGTCTTAAGACCGGGACGTTTGGACATCAAGATTCGGGTCAATCGACCAGATCGGCTGGGGACCGAAGAGATATTTGGCTTGTATCTCAACGAGTCTTTGCCTTTACATTCGTCCGTGATTGACCGCTTTGGCTCGTCTCAGGCAGCTGTTGCAGCAATGAATCATGAAATCACTGAGGCACTCTTTGCTACCACTGACGAAAACCGCTATGTGCAGGTGGAATTCTCCCACGGCACTTTCCAGTGGCTTTATCGGGGAGATTTTCTCTCTGGTGCGGTGATTCGTAATATCGTGGATGCCGCCAAAAAATTTGCCATCAAAGATCAGCTGGATAGCGGGGAATCAGGTATCCGTTTTGAGCACTTGCAGGAAGCAGTCCGAGCCGAGTTTGAAGACCAAGTTGAGGTACCTCAGATGGCTGAAGTGGAGGACGTCCTGGCAAGCAAAAATATCCGTCAGCCCATAGCCAATATTTTGCCGGTTTCCAACAAATTCTCCGGTGAAAGGGGACGTGCATAATGAGCGTTCGTCGCATTATGGGAGCAGAGACTGAGTTTGGCGTACTAGCGCCCGGCAACCTTTCGGCGAATCCTACTGTACTTTCAGCTCAGGTAGTGAGCACCTATGATTCGCTGTTTCACGCAGAATTGCAGGCACATTCAACCGCTGAATGGGGATATTCCTCGGAGTCTCCGCTGAGCGATTCACGAGGCACTGAGATCCCTGAAAAAGATGCTCATGTGACTCAGCTCACCCACCAGGCTAATGTTCTCACCAGTGAGCAAATCGCTGCTGAGGCACTGCAGGATTCAGGGTTGTATGCGGAACGGTTGAATTGGGATGCGGTCACTATGAACTCCATCCTGCCCAACGGAGCTCGACTCTACGTAGACCACGCTCACCCCGAGTATTCTTCACCTGAGGTCGCCTCACCGATGGACGCCGTTAAATGGGACGCCGCCGGTGATTGGATTGCTGCTCAGGTAGTCCAACGTTCGGCAGACTCGCCGGTGCTAGAGACTATCAACCTTTACAAAAACAACACGGACTCCAAGGGGCAGTCGTACGGTAGCCACGAGAACTACCAAATGAGCAGGGACACTGATTTCGACGACGTCATCCAGGGACTTCTTCCCTTTTTTGCCACTCGCATCATTATGACCGGAGCAGGCCGCGTAGGTATCGGCACGAAGGGCGAAACTGCTGGGTTCCAAATTTCTCAGCGCGCCGACTTCTTTGAGCGCGAAGTGGGGCTGGAGACTACCATCCGTCGTCCTCTTATCAATACCCGAGATGAGCCCCATGCAGATTCTGAGCGATTCCGCCGTCTACACGTGATTACCGGGGATGCCAACCTTTCCCATGTTTCGAATCTTCTCAAATTCGGTACTACGTCTTTGGTTCTTGCCCTCATCGAGAAGGGGGTGGCACCTCATATTGTGTTGGCTGATCCTGTTCATGCCATGCATACGGTGAGCCACGATTTAACTCTGTCCGAAAAAATAGCTCTCAGCGGCGGGGGAGAGGCAACAGCTCTTCAGATTCAGAGAGAATACTTGGAGGCGGCAGAAGAATATTTCTCGGGTGTCGATGAAGAAACCGATCAGGTTATCTCGCTGTGGAATGAAGTCCTCGATGCCTTGGAAACCAACCTCTTCTCCCTCGCCAATCGTCTGGACTGGGTGGCTAAATATTCTTTGATGCGTCAGTACGTGGCCCAGGGCATCGGATGGGACAACCCTAAGCTTGCGGCTTTGGACATCCAATATTCAGACATCAGACCTCAAAAAGGCCTGTACTTTAAACTAGTTGAACTAGGCAGGATGCAGACTCTCTTCTCCCCTGAAGAAATAGCCGACGCCGCGCGTCATGCACCGGAGAATACTCGCGCCTATTTGCGTGGTGAGTTCATCAAGCGCTGGCCCGAGGAGCTAATCAGCGTGAATTGGGATACCGTTGTAGCGCGTAACCAATTGCAGACGGAAGTTCACCGTCTCACCATGGATAATCCGTCGGCGTTTACTGCGGAGCAGACGCGGCAAGTCCTCAACAGTCCCACGGCGGTTGAGGTCATTGAGTCCCTTAACAACGTACAGAAGGAGAAATAATTATGAAGCGCGAACAAATTCAGCAACAGCACCAGCAGCAAAACGCTACGGACCAGGACGAGATTTCGATTGCTCAACAAAATTCTGAGGTCAATCAAGAACTATTGGGTGAAACAGATGATTTACTCGCAGAAATCGATGGCTTGCTTGAAGAGAATGCAGAAGATTTCGTGAAGGGTTTTGTGCAAAAAGGCGGTCAATAAACTGCTCCCTAGTTCCCAGGCAACCGAAAGAGATTATGAGCTGTGAAAAAGAGAATTTTTGGTATTGAAACTGAATTTGGTATTACCTACGTACCCTCTTCATTAGGTCCGATTGGTCCTGAAGAAGCAGCTCGTATCTTATTCAAGCCCGTGGTGGAGTCATGGCGTTCAACAAACGTTTTTCTCCCCAACGGTTCCCGCCTGTACCTGGATGTCGGGTCTCACCCCGAATACGCCACCGCTGAATCGGCAACATTACGTGATCTCATTGCCCAAGATAAGGCGGGGGAGCTACTTTTTGCGGATTTACTGAACCAAGCCCAAGACAGCATCGAAGCGGAGGGCAAAGAGGGAACTTTCTACCTGTTTAAAAATAATGTTGATTCAGCGGGGAACTCATTCGGATCCCACGAGAATTACATGCTTGAACGGCGAGTGGAATTTTCAAAGCTCGTCCGTTCCCTCATCCCTTTTTTGATTACTCGCCAGATTATGGTGGGAGCAGGTAAAACGCATCCGCACGGCCCCGAAGCATGGAGACCTCTCACCGGGCAGGATAAAAAACACGGTACGCCAAGTTTTTCATTTTCCCAAAGGGCGGATTACATCTGGGAGGGCGCCTCTACTGCAACTACTCGCTCTCGTCCACTTATCAATACCCGCGATGAGCCACACGCCGACCCCAACCAATATCGCCGGATGCACGTCATCAACGGTGATTCCAATATGTCTGAGACAACCACCCTCCTAAAAATTGGCGCAACAGACATTATCCTTCGCATGCTGGAAGATCATTTTCCACTGGAAAACTTCGAAATAAAGGACACAGCGAATGCCCTGCGCACGGTGTCGCACGATCTCACAGGCACTACACGATTTGAGTTGGCAGATGGCTCCTACAAGAATGCTCTGGAGTTGCAACGCAGCTATTTGCGAGCAGCTCAGAAGTATATAGCTGATGCAGGTGCACACCATGCAGATGTTCCTTATATTTTGGATTTATGGAACAGAGCTTTGATTGCGGTTGAAACACAGGACATTTCGGGTATCGATACCGAAATTGACTGGGCTATCAAGAAAAAACTTTTAGATTCTTATATAGCGCGTGGTGCTAAAGATTATGCGGATTCTCGAATCCAGCAACTAGATTTGGCTTATCACAGCATCGACCCTGACCGCGGCGTCTTTAACGTGCTACAAAAAGCAGGGCGTGCCCGTCGTGTGATTGACCCCGGTGCTGTTGAAAAAGCTACGTTGCAACCACCTGAAACTAGAGCGAAAATTCGAGGTAGTTTTATTCAGGCCGCACATAGGGCAGGGGAACCCACCACCGTTGACTGGGTACATTTAAGGCTCAACAACAAACCTCAATTGAACGCAGTATGTAAGGATCCGTTCGCTACCGAGGACTCGACGGTCAAGCAGTTAATTGATCTGCTGGGAGCTCAAAAAACGCAGGAATGGATGCCGCCTTTCATCTAAAGTTGAGGGTTTTCCTCCGCATCTTGCGTTACCATTGCACATTAGATTCAGAACCGTAATCATGAGAAAGAAGTTCGATTTGCAGAAGAAAATTTTTGTAGTAGCAACCGGAGCTGTACTTACGCTAGCGCTAGCTGCATGCTCCGGATCCAGCTCGTCATTGGACGATGTCCAATATTCTCTCAATGATGCGACCGCTGAGCCCTCGGTTTCATTCCAGACCCCCTTCACTACAGATGAAACATCAACCCACGTGATTGAAGAGGGCGATGGCGAAGAGATTAAGGATGGCGACAACCTTCTCATCGAGGCAACTGTATTCAAGGGTGACGACGGCTCAAAGGTAGGTAGTACCTACGCTCAGTCACCCATCTTGATTCCTGTGGGTGAGGATCTGAAAAAAACTGCTCCCGAGCTGTACGATGTTTTGACTTCATCGAAGGTGGGTACCAGCTTCTCTTATACCTCCAACATGGTTCCCAGTGCGGATGCCAGCGGTAGCCCCAGCGCTTCTGAGGCAGCTGAAGACACCCCTGCAAACGTTGAGGTCTATACCATCAAGAGCAAGCTGCTAGAAAATGCAACCGGTGATGAAACTCCTCAAAAGGATCTCAATTCGGCTCTAGAATCTTTCAAGGTAGGCGACGACGGCAAAGCAGAGTTGAAGCTGAAGGCTGATCGCGGAGATGCTCCAAAGGAACTTGTTTCCCAGGACATGATTAAGGGTAAGGGTGAGAAAGTTAAAGCTTCCGATACCTTGTACGTCAAGTACCAGGGCGTGCGCTGGGAAGACGGCAAAGCGTTCGACGGTAACTTTGATGGAACCCCCGCCGAGCTCAATCTGCAGGGCGTCATCAAGGGTTGGACTCAGGGTCTAGAGGGCAAGACGGTTGGTTCACGCGTTCTACTCATCATTCCTGAAGATTTGGCCTACGGTAAGGACGCCGGCGAGAACGCTCCCAGCGGTCCACTTGTCTTCGTTGTTGATATTTTGGGGGCTAGCGATAATCCTCAGGCTGCCGCAAGCATGCAGTCTCCCTCTGCCAGTGCTTCCGGTTCGGCGTCTGCCAGCCCTAGCGCCTCACCAGCTGCTGAATCGGCAGAGCCCACCACTTCGGCTCAGCCTACTTCAACCGAGTCCGGTAAATAATACTTCCCACCTCTAAACAGAAAGAAGAAAACTATGTCCTTTGGTCAGCGTAAGTTAGATCGTACAAAGCCTGAAATTGATTTCCCTGAGGGTGGAGTACCTGAAGACCTTAAGATTATTGATGAAATCGAAGGATCTGGCGAAGCGGTAGCTGCTGGCGATCAGATTTCTTGCCACTACGTGGGCGTGGCATTTTCCACCGGTGAAGAATTTGATTCTTCCTGGAACCGCGGAGAGCCCTTGGCATTCCGCGTAGGTATCGGTCAGGTTATCCAGGGCTGGGATCAGGGTCTGTTGGGAATGAAAGTAGGCGGCCGCCGTCGTCTGGAAATCCCTTCTGAGATGGCCTATGGCGAGCGCGGCGCCGGTGCAGCAATTGCGCCTAATGAAGCTCTTATCTTCGTTGTCGACCTTCTAGATGTAAAAAAGTAATTCGTCTAGCGCGATGAATAGTAGCCCCCGAGGATTGAACTGGCCCCCGAAAGTTGGACTGGTTTTATTCTAGGCGGTTAGAGGCTTTAGGGTCTGGTTCCGGT
>NZ_JBHUCN010000004.1:0-8521 GCF_042677725.1 Rothia amarae | reverse complement strand
GCGGGTGTTTTCTTCTGGTGCGGGCGCTGATTTTCTTTGCGGCTTCGGACCCCTTATGAATAAGCCTCAATAAAATCTAACTAAACAATATAAAACAGAACAAAACAATATTGTTTTGTTCTGTTTTGTTTTATATAGAAACTATTTCTCTGCCCTCTTGCTCCCCTCGCGTGCTGTAACCAATCTTCTAGAGCAAGGTGACGTATGTGGGATCCCCTGAATTTCTATACCTTTAGCTGATACTGCCAAGGTAGATATATAAAGAAGATTGAACAGAACAATATTGTTCTGTTCAATATTGTTATTGCTACTGGATAAAGTGTCAGGATCCTAGTTCTTGAGGATTCTTCGGTATGCGATTTTCCTCCACCTGTAAAAGAACCAGGGGGGGCGCTATGTATCAACATATGAACTCTGCCTTCATGCGCACCCCTATCGTTCAACGTTTGTGTGTAACGGAAAATTTGGTGTAATCAACGCTCCATTGGCGGTAGCTTAAGGGGAGGATAGGAAAAACAGAACACAATAGAACAGAACAATATTGTTTTATACTGTTCTGTTGGTGGCTGGTGAGGCAGAAAATCCTTCGGACTATTGACCCAGTGTACGGATACACATTCCCTACTCTCCAATGAAGAATCCCTAACCCTGGATTTCCATGATGAATAAACCCCTCGCTATGCCCGCGAGATTGGACACTGCTGTATAACTGATGAGCAAGTAACTGGGCGGTTCCGCGGCGGGGTGGAGTAGGACCTGTCGGGTGTAATCTCACCTGAAGTATCAACAGTTTCCCTCAAAGAATGTATCGCAGAAACAAAACAGAACAATATTGTTCTGTTTTATGCAATATAGATTTGTTCTGAATTTCTCCAGAGCCTTAAGGGGTGTCAGCAGGCAATTTGAAAAGAAACACCGCTTCCATTTAATGGCTAACTCCAAGGAGCTGGGATGGGCAATAACTTGCAGTGGTCGCACAGATTGAACTTCAGAACTGCTTTGGTGAGGGAGTTAAGATGGGAGGACGCTCAGTAAGGGGTTCATTACATCTTTTAGGTAGTGGGTTGCTTGCTTAAATAGGAATATCTTCGAGTGTTTTTTGATAGGTTATATGATTACCTAGAGGTTCTTTTGTGCCATCGGGCGGGTTATATAAAAAGTTTCGCTAAGCTTAATCATTCTTGGCGGTGACTAGTTCTTATCAATCTCCTGAATAATTCCGTTAAACCATATAATAGCTTCCGCTAAACTCTGTGATATTGGGATACCCTCGCTTGCTTCCGAATACAGTGATTCCCAATCCTGGCCAGACCGCAAAACAGGCGGCCAACTATGGCCTTTTCTGTAATCAAAGAGACGGCGACAAGTTTTTGCCACGACACTGTAGTTAATATTTTCTTTATCCATCAGGAGTTGAAGGTCAACTAAATCACGAACGCGGTCGCTCCCAGGAGCAGATACCGCATGGATTTTCTGGGCAATTTGGTGATTGACGCGCATAACTGGCACAGGTGTTGGCGCAGGAAAACCTATTTCGACAAATAACTCAACGAGTTCTGGAGAAATCGTTTCCTCGGGTCTATCGGCGTCATCAATTTCATTGTGCCCAAGCTCAAAATCGACGGTGCACCAGGATTTTCCCTCATAACTCAGCTTTACTTCGAAAGGGCGCATAACATATCCATGCGGAACATCTGCTGGCTTAGGGGGTGTTCTTTCCACAAGTCTTCCGGTGAACCCCTGCCATCCAGCGTTCAATGATGTCTCAAAATCATCCTGAAACTTCTCAAGCGAGCTATGACGGGCGACGTCGAGATCGCGAGTGTAACGCGTACTTCGTCCATATCTTACCGCCATGGCGCTACCGCCTTTAATTGCACCCTCGGGGAGCATCTGTCCAACAACAACAAGAGCCATTGTGGTTCGTCGATGTGATTCTTCTTCTCCTGCGTGGTTAGCTGCATTGCGAATTCTCGCTTCCAGTGACCTTAGATTGGTTGGTTTTTCCTTCATCGGCTGAGTTCCTTTTCCAATTTTTTCCATTCTGCTGACATTATTAAACCTTGGCTCCGCGCTTCTTGAGCGGCCTGTTTTAGTCTTGAAGGCTCTACTTCTTTGCGGCATTCCAGAATGGCGTCTGCAACTGGTTGAGCGGGTATTCCCTCGTACATTGTTATCTTATCTTTGCCTTCCACTTTAGTTAGCTGGATAGAGCGAGGTAAGGGGGAACGTGTAGGGCGCGGGGATGCAACCTTGATGTGGCGGGGATTAATTGAAGCTAAGTTATGCATAGCTAAGACGCTTTCTCTGTGGAGGTAAGCGTCTTTGCCGGATCGTAAGACGGCTTCTGCTAGGTACCCTAGTGGTGTTTCGGGTACGCTGGTGTCCCGATAAAGGCCATAGCCTATATTCTCAAGTTCTCCCTTTCTTCGTCTCGCCAATTTAGCAAGTTCACCTGCTGGGACACCCACCGCAATCGCTTCTCTAGTGGTTACATATCCATAGTTGTCAAGTGCGATTTCGCGTAAGATTTCGCGATAACTTTGTTGTTCCATGACCTTGCTTTCTTTATATCTGTCATTAACAGAATACACTTTTATTTCTAGTACGCTTCAGAAGAAGACTGATAATGGTATCATTTTGTTAAGAACAGAATACACTTTAGAGGATACTATGATTACTACAAGACCCCAGCTTGCTCGGCAGATGAAGGTTCGCTCAAACGGGATTAGTCGAATGATTGCGGAGGGTACACTTCCGGAGCCCGCTGGTGAAACAGGTGTCACTCCATATTGGAAGGATGCGACTCTTGATGCTTGGTTTAGGCATCTACAACCCCACCAGTCGGCTTATGCTCCTGCAAAAGGAATTGGTACCTGGGAGTTCAAGCGATTTAATGCTTATATTTGTCCTGTCGTCCAAGGCACCTCAGACACTGCAGGCTGGATAAGTTCCCGACGCCCTAGTTATCTGGCTTTAAGCTTAGACGGGTACGCTCGTGTTCAGGTGTTTAAGGTTCTTTGGGCTGAAACCCAGCAGGGTGTTAGGGGAGAGAAAATAATACGTAGAAAAGGGGATAGGAACATGCATCAGGCACCCTGGGAAGATGTCTATATAAGCAGAGAAGACACGAAATCACCGCTCATCTATTTTCAGCTTGATGATAGCCCATTGGGTGAAGTCAAAGTTGAAAAGGCTTTTAGGCGAGGAGGGACGGTATCTACCTCCGATTTATTAGAAGCTGTTGAGATTGGATATGCAACAGGTTTTAAGAATGGCAAAGTTCTGCCATAAGTTTCTCCTTTCTGCCAATATGTACTGGGGTTAGGTCTGTGGTGCTCCTGAAAATGAATACACAAAACAATGAAATGGACTCAGTACATATCAGTGGAAAGAGAAAAGAAATGGTTATAGGCGGTTTCTTGAATACGTAAAGGGGAGTTGAGTGGTTGGAGTTATTCGAATAATGTTCCGACCACTCTTGCTGAGGAGTTTTCTAACCGCGACCGCGCGTGATCATACCGTCTAGTGGTTCGGGGGTCTTTATGCCCAAGAGAATCCTGTAGATGATGAAGCGCCACACCCATCTCTAGGGCTAAGGTGGCGTGAGTGTGGCGCAGGACGTGGGCGGATACTGTTTTTCTGATGCTAGCGGTCAGGGCTAGTTTTCTCAGGAGTCCGTCGACGTTGCTTCGCTGCCAGGGTTTTCCGGTACGCGTGATAAAGACCAGGGAAGAGACCCCAATACTCTGTTTTTCTACTTCTGATCCTGTGGTTTCGGTCAACTCTCGTAAATTCCGCAGGGTGTGCTCGGGCAGGTAGACCGCTGCTTTTTTACCACCTTTGCGGGTGATGAGAAGCCGGCCTTCCGATATATCCGACACCCGAATACTTAACGCTTCGCTGATGCGCAGCCCCGTACTTAGTAGTAAGTCCACGAGGGTTTGTGCTCTTAAAGAGTGCTCGGTGGCAGCATCGAGGAGTCGGAGTGCTTCGCGTTGGGTGAGGGCTTGGGTTGCGGTGAAGTCGGGGTCGATGGTGGGTCTGCGGATGTATTCGGCTGGGGATTTCTCAATGACTTCATCGAGTAGCAAAAATCGATAGAAGGCTGAGCTTGCTGCGAGGCGTCGGGCAACGGAAGCGTTCTAGTCGGTGTATTGTTCGTGGACCCGAGAGAAAACATCGAGGTGGGTTCGTCGTACTTGCAGTAAATCAACGCCTGCTTCGTCTAAAAAGGTGCAGAAGATTTTCAGATCATTGAGATAAGCTTGCTGAGTATTTTCCGAAGTGTAGGACAGAGGCGATGAGACCGCGGTGCTTGACGAAATTTGGCTCAGTTGAGCCAGATTGAATCAACTCTGATTGTTCACTGGTGATTTCAACAAGCTCACTGGGCATTAGCTAGACACATCCTCGATAAACGACTGTTTTGAGACCCGCATCATCAGAAAACCAGCGCGGAGTTCTCCCAACCCATTTTATGGTACATAACTTACATTATGTACCATAATAGTTAGATGCAGAATCAGACCATTTGTCTACGCAGGGCAGATTTATATTCAGATTGCATTAGAGACTTTTCATTGGCTTATACAGGCAGAATGCCACCACCCCAAATATTCAAAATCAGATTCAGGGGCAATAGCTATCGGTGGATATTCATCGTTCTCTGGTAGTACTCATCCCTGACCTCCGGTATCAACGTCCAATCGCTTGACGGGAAATTCACCGTCTATGCAGTCGAAGACTACGTTCCCGGAGATAGGTTTGCTGGAGCGATCAACAACGATTTCATCGTTATCGTAGATACACGCCTTTTACATAGAATCTCCAAAGACTCCTAAGAAGAAAATATTGGCGGAGTCTTTAACCAAGACGGCGTTGAGGCCTACTTTGGTCTGTTGATAGCCCTGAGTAGGGGGCGGAAATTGGGGAAAGTATGCTCGTAGTATCTCAGTTATCTCTGACAAGAGAAGCCATATTTCTTATACAGCTCATCATCTAATCCATGATGTACGGGATTCTCTTTTGGATACGTTCGAGCACATCCTCCACCTGAAAGAGCTCTAGTTCAGTCATACCTTCAAAAAGCTGTTAATCTACCACTATCATCCCCGCGCGCAACTTCTCTTGGAGTCGATAGCCAGTCGGTGTTAGGGCGTATATTTTGTTCCTGCTTACTTCTGCGGGCGTTGTGATTGCCACGAGTTCTTTTTGCAGGAGTTCATTTACTATCGAGCCGACATGAGTTCGTCGGACACCGATTTCAGTGGCTAGTTCTGTTTGAGTCCGACCTTGTTGCGCAAGAGTTACCAATACCGCGTATTCGGCATTCTTTAGATTCGATTTGGTGAGGATAGTTCGTCGGTGACTCTCTAGCCTGCGTCCTACGGTGCTGATAAGCGCGGAGGTATGGCTGTGGCGTTCTTCGAGATTCAAGGGTCTTTATCCTCAGTCGGTCGGCTGTGCTGCGAGAAGTTGCTTGTCATACTACCGTTGAAGAAATATATAGTCTTTTACCGGTTCAAAAACATTAGCTGTGTTGCTTTTTGAGACAATCAGTTTTGATACCGGGTTTTGATAAAAGTCTGAACCCAAAAATCGAGCTTACCCCTACCTGGGGTCAAGGTGTATCAAAAACGACCGTTTGAATTACAATTCTCTACTTTTAGCGATTTATGGCGCAATTAGATTGAGAATGTTAGTCAATTGACAGGAGTAACTCATGGGTGAACTATTCACCAATTTCAAATACAAGTTCTTTGGAGATCGTCGAGGAAAAACAGTTGCAATCCGGAAGGCGGGTTTCGATAACGAAGCCGACGCGGTTCGGTGGATCAATAGCATTGTTTCCGAGCCACTGTCTGAAATCGGAGAGCCGGCATTAATTAAGCAGATTCGCGATAGGCGTCCTGACCTCACGCTCGCCACGGCGAGCTATATTGCCAAGCGCGCTAAGGTTCGAGCCGTCTGACGGGTTGATTTTCTAGTCAAGTGAGCCCCCCCCTTTAATTCTGGGCGGTTCTACACCTGTCGTCTTATAAATGACTATTAACTACATCCTCTATGAACAAGTAGGGAATCTAATCTTATGAAATCTGAGTTTGCTGAAAAACAATATGAAAACTTCTTAAACGCTGAACTATATGCCATACCCTCTGATCAAGTAGCCGAAAAAGTACTGGGATACGATGCGACTGCACTACCTCCCGCTAACGATCCTATATGGAGCTACTTAGGCTACCCTCCATCATTTTCACTAAGTGGAACAGTTCTTTACCCTCAGCATTGGACAAATTCCCCAGGAGGAAACCCGACAACTAAGCAATTGGCAATGACAAATATCCAATCAACTAGCCTAGTTTTGCAATATAAACGTAGTGAATATTTAAAAACTAAAAATAGTAGACAATATCATTTATGGAATAGACCTTACTATAGATTCGCGGTCGATGCTCATCAGCAAAAGGTGTTGGAAATACTTGAAAATAATCTTTCCAAATCTGCCCTCGTAAGATATGTTGCACCCAACTTTCATACCATTCAAGAGATAGCATTAAATCGTCAAAATAGAGCAATAGCCAAAGAAAGTGGATATGTCTCACCATCTAAATTAAAAGGACATTATTACTGGACTTTTACCACTCCAGGAAGTTGGGGTAAAGCGAATGTATTTAGGGGTGAATATGAAACCTTCGAAAAATTAGAGACTTTGATAAATAAATTGCAACGATTATCAACTGATGATCTCAAAAATACTATTATAAAAACAGCTAATGGTTTTCTGGATACCCTAAATGAACTTAACTTATATTATACAGAAAGGGATAAAAGTAAAAGCGAACAGATTGAATTTTTATTAAATCTTTTACAATCTGATGATAATTCATTGATTTCAGGAGCTGAAAATGAAGAAATCCTGAAATCATTAAGGATAATAGAATACTCAAAGATATTTCTTAATGTTGATTGGAAACTATGTCTATTCTCACTAGATTAACAAATCAGAGGACATAAATCAGACAACGTTATGGTAGATAAATAATGATTCAAAATGATTCTAAGAGATTCGAAGAAAATTCTGTCTTTGCTGAAAATAGCTATCCTAAACCTGACTGGGCTACCCTTTTAGTCGTGGTGGTAATGCTTTTAGGGTTAGGGGTGTTAATAAATATTTATCTTGGTGTTGAAAACAGAAAATTAGGTAATCTAGTATTGGTATTACTAGTTTATTGTTTGGTTGGTCTTGTGGGTATTGGAGTTAATGGGATTTCCTCAATAGTAAGATTACGAAAAAGCGTAATTCAATCCACCATCTTGGCTCTCTCTGTCGCGGCTGTTTCTTTTTGGCTTATAGATAACACTCAAATAAGTGTTTTTTTGTACATAATAACTTATCCTGCAGTTATAGTTTCTTTTTTGATTATCTTGTCCGACTTTCTCGTACCTGGAACTTTGCTCAGGTCGTCCGAAGATGAGTTAGCAAAAACTTTCGTTAACATTAGAAATCAATATTTTATTGGCTCTTTGATGATTATATTATCATTTTTTTATATATATTTTTTCCTTAAAGACTCTACCGATTCCTCAATACGATTAGGTATTATACAACCCATCATTGCCTTGGTTGGCATCAGTCCACTTGTGGCTTTTCTCAATACAGGAATCGTGTGGCAGTCAATCCAATTAAGATGTAGATATCGTCACATTATGAAAATGAATGATAATAATTATACGCCTATCATTGATAAAAAATGGAAGCCTCAGTATATATCTATGAGTGATATTGAATATTTAGAAAATATTGGAATATTATGTACCACTTGCTTATTGACTACTATTTATAAAAATACAGATGGGGAAATCAGCACCCTAAATGATACAATTTTAAAAAATACTAAAGTAAATAAAATAATCAACTGTGCTATTATAAAGAGAATTTATCTATAAAGGAGTTGCATCATGTCTTGGAGTAAATCAATCACAGATGGAAGATTATCTTACGAGATTTGGGGGAAACTTTTCGAAATTTTGACAGAAGACCAACAAACTCAAGTCCGAAATAATGGAGGTAATATTCACAAGTTGAATATCCCTTACCGCCCAATCTCAACTGAATGGGTCAATGATAACAAGAATTCTCGTATTGCTGTCTTTTTTATCGGTAGCTATGAAAACACATCGCATAGCGCTCATTACGTTTTTTACTTCACCAACCAGGGCGGATATATTAACTTGCATCCCAAGGCTACTGCTGATAATCCTCATCAGGGGTTCACTCTAAAAGAGAGTAGTAACTTTGAATCTGTTAAAGAGGTTGTAGAGGCTCATAATTCAAAGAAAAATCAACTAATCTCTGAAGTCCAAAAATTAATTGACTCTTCTGCCTCCTTGGAACTATCGCTTTAACATGAGGATTGGTTACGCTCGAATTTCCACCAATGGGCAAAATGAGGCTTATTCATAAGGGGTCCGAAGCCGCAAAGAAAATCAGCGCCCGCACCAGAAGAAAACACCCGCA